>USIG01000107.1 GCA_900554685.1 uncultured Cryptobacterium sp. | reverse complement strand
TTACGGTCGTTCTAAGAGCTGCATCGAGCTTCTTAGAGGAAAGTGCTTTTTCAAGGCAGGCAACACTGCAGACATAAGCTCCTCGACCATTCATTTTACCTGTTGGGTCAAAACAAATCTCGCCTTCAGGGCTACGAACTAGTCGCAAGAGCGAATTTTTTGTCTCTGTTGTTCTACAAACAATACAGGTTCTTTGTCGTTTTTGCTCTGCCATGCGAAAACCACGTTACTCTTCATCTTCAAATTCTGCGTGAATACCGCAGTAGCGATACCCCTCGCGTGCGTGGTTGCGGCAACGCGTCCCGTCTTCAGCAACGTACGCACACAAGCCATCATCCTCTTCTTCATCAATATCATCGATTAATGCAGGTTCAGTAAAAAGCGACTCACCCGCAAAGGAAGTGGATTTAATATCAATATGCCAACCCGTCAGGCGAGCTGCCAAACGAGCATTTTGGCCCTCTTTGCCAATAGCCAAAGAAAGCTGGTCATCGGGAACGATAACCGTGGCGTAATTGTTTTCTTCATCAATATCAACACGGTTAACACGTGCAGGAGAAAGAGCATTGGCAACGTAAATAGCAGGGTCTTCGTTCCACTGAATAACGTCAACCCTCTCGTTGCGCAATCCTTCTACTACCATGCGAACACGTGACCCCTTGGGACCAACGCAAGCTCCTACAGGATCGAGGTTAGGCTCACGTGAGGCAACCGCAATCTTTGAGCGCTCACCAGGTTCACGCGCGATGGATTTAATCTCTACCAAACCATCATAGATTTCAGGTACTTCGATCTCAAAAAGACGACGAATAAGATCTGGATGAGTACGTGAAACAACGATGGAGGGTCGAGTGTGTTCTCCTCGCATCTTAGGCGTATCGGAATTTGGATCGCGAACCTCTACAATAAGGCACTTTAAACGCTGATTGTGACGATAGCGCTCGTTACGAGGACGCTCATTGCGCTCATCTGGATAGCGCTTCAAATCGTAATGAGGTAATTCCGCTTCTACCCCATCACGAATTTTAATGATCGTAAAATCAGGAGTACCCTGCAAAACAGTACCGGTAACCAAATCTCCTACGCGGCTTGAGAATTCCTCATAGATTGATTGACGACCCGCATCACGCACAATCGAACCGATAACGTTTTTCGCGTTGAGTGCGGCAATACGGCTCACATCATCAGGAGTTACATCTCGTTCCTCAAATTCGCTATATTCACCCGTCTCGGGATCAGGTTCTCCCACCGGGACAAGCTCATAGACATAAATCTTTCCCGTATGACGATCAATCGTTACACGAGCATCGTATTCCAAATCCAAAATATGCTGATAGCTTTTAGCGAGCGATGCTTCCAATCGATCAATCAGATAAAACTCATCAATTTTGCGTTCGTGCGCTAATGCCTGAAGTGCTTCAATTAATTCAGAGGCTGCCATGGAAAAGTCCTTTCTACCCGCTGAAATCTATTCTGCCAATGATATGAGCTTTCTTGATGTGTTCATAAGGAAGACGTTCGATAATGTCATCAACACAAAGAAGAACATTTTCATCTTCCACGCCACAGAGAATTCCAACCCACTTTGCACGACCCTCATGCGGCTCTCGTAAAACAATCTGGGCTTTTTCGCCTTCAAAACGAGCAAAATGCTCCAGAGTGCGGAGAGGCCGATCAATGCCAGGTGAAGAAACCTCTAACGTATAGGCGCCAGGGAAAGGATCCAGCTCATCCATTACTGCGTTGACCCATTCCTGTGCAGAGGAAAGCTCGTCAAAACCGACACCACCTTCGCAGTCAAGAAACACGCGAATAGTAGGAGCTTTTCGAGATCCGACCAGCTCAACGGTAACTATTTCCATATCATGAGCACGTGCATGAGGCTCAAGTGCTTCAAGGAGCATGCGCGCCTTACCAGTAAGCATCCTTATCCCTCCTTCAACCCTTAACAAACAAAAGAAGCGGGAACAAGCCCACTTCCTAATCCAAACGAAAGCTATCATGTT
Source organism: uncultured Cryptobacterium sp. (assembly GCA_900554685.1). Lineage (GTDB taxonomy): Bacteria > Actinomycetota > Coriobacteriia > Coriobacteriales > Eggerthellaceae > Anaerotardibacter. The sequence continues at coordinate 3,951 of USIG01000107.1, read as the reverse complement.
TTCACATGTAATATTACTTATATCATATTTCTACGCGCTGTACAATTCCACATAACCTGAAAGCTCAATGAGAACTTCATTTGTTCTAGATAATATCAAAAATACGAAGCCACGTAGAACCATTTACCCACATAAAGCAAAATGCGAGGAAAAGGCAGATAATGATGCCTACCACCCTATGCCAAGTCTTAATCTCGGGAACATCCTGAAGATATGCTTTAGGATCCCTGTCCACATCAGCAACAACCTTGCCAGAATCGGAAACAATCTTTTGCATCGGCTTGGTAACATAAGGATCCGAATCGCCAATTTCAGGTATAGCACGCAGATCAGCTTCATCAGTATTAAGTTTTTCCACATCTACTTTCTGAGAAGGATCCAAGGGATTACCATCCTTATCCACGTAAGAACGCTCGGAAACAAGAGGCAACTTTGTTGTTGCCTCAGGACCAACTGCATCAGTATAGGTCACGATTTCTTCGGCTTTGGTGATACGCTCTTTCATTAAAGCAACGGACGAGCCGCAGTTTGGACACTGCAGCTCGTCATCGGCTATCTTTGTTCCGCAATTGAGACAGTACAATTACTTTGCCTTTTCTTGCTTATGAGAAATGAGACGATTAAGTGCATTTAGATAAGCTTTTGCCGAAGAAACAATGATGTCGCCATCAGCGCCACGTCCGGTAAATACTTCACCATCAGAAGCGGTAACACGAATAGTAACTTCGCCCAGAGCGTCAATGCCACGGGTAACGCTTTGTACGGCAAACTCGGAGAGCTCGTTTTCGATATCAACAATCTCGTTGACTGCCTTATACAAAGCATCCACAGGACCGGTACCCGTAGAGCAAGCAGTAAAGTCGCGACCTTGAGTATCGGTCAACGTTACCGTAGCGGTAGGAATCAAAGGCTGGCCACACGAAATCTGGACTGTCTTCAAGGTGTAGTGAGCCTCAGTATTGCGATTATGTTCACCAATCAAAGACTCAAGATCCTCATCATATACTTCCTTTTTCTTGTCTGCCAAATCAAGGAAGGCATCATAAAGACGATCAAGCGATTCGCCTTCAATTTTGTAGCCAAGCTGCTCAACACGATGACGAAGTGCCGCACGTCCTGAACGAGCAGAAAGAACAATAGAGCTTTGGGAAGCTCCCACTTCAGCAGGATCAATAATTTCGTAGGTGGTACGTGCCTTGATAACACCATCCTGATGAATACCAGAAGAATGAGCAAAAGCGTTTGCACCAACAATAGCCTTGTTTGGCTGAACCAGGAATCCAGAAATCGAGGATACCAAACGAGAAGCACGGATAAACTCGCGCGTGTTGATGTCAGTATGAGCATCAAGCTCTTCACCATGCATCTTTACGGCCATTACCACTTCTTCCATAGCGGTATTACCAGCGCGCTCACCCAAACCATTGATCGTGCATTCAACCTGACCCGCACCATTGGCGATGCCTTCGATAGCAAGAGCAGTTGCCATGCCAAGGTCATTGTGAGTATGAACCGAAATGGTAGCCTTGTCGATGTTGGTAACATTTTCCATCAAGAATCTGATACGACGACCAAATTCAGCAGGAAGCGAATAACCGGTGGTGTCTGGAATGTTTACTACCGTAGCACCAGCGTCAATTACCGCCTTTACTACCTTTGCCAAGAATTCGTAATCAGAGCGACCGGCATCCTCAGCGTAGAATTCAACGTCTTCTACGTACTTCTTTGCATACTTTACGGCATTTACCGCACGCTCAATGATTTTCTCTGGCGTAGTACGCAACTTGTCATAAATGTGGCTATGAGACACACCAATACCGGTGTGGATACGCGGACGAGCACAATCCTTCAAAGCCGCAGCAGCTGAATCGATATCCTTTTCAACAGCACGCGTAAGTGCACATACAACTGCTTGATCCCCTGCCTCAGCAGCGATTTGCTGAACTGACTTAAAGTCCCCGGGAGAAGAAACAGGAAAACCCGCCTCAATAACATCAACATTCAGACGTAGTAGCTGACGCGTGATTACCAATTTCTCTTCGGAGTTCATGGAAGCGCCAGGCGACTGTTCGCCGTCGCGCAAAGTAGTATCGAAGATAGCAATCTTACGTGTCATCTTAGCGATCCTTTCTCTACGTCGTTTTTATTCCAAAAAAGAATATAGCTCATTTTGAACGAATTAACTGCTCATAGCAAACAAAGCTTTAAGAAACTTTGAATCTTTAGTAAAAAAAAATCGAGGAGCCCTTATGCGGGGCTCCTCTCATTCTATAGACAAAGCTAACAATGTAGGTTGTTGAGTGGTAAGTACGAGGAAGTACCCTACACTGCCGCTTGGTCTTCCTCTCCGGTACGAACACGGATGACCCGTTCAATGTCAGAAACAAAGATCTTTCCGTCACCCACCTGACCTGTTCGTGCGGTTTCCGTGATCAATGTGACAATTTCATCAACACGATCATCTTCTACTACGATTTCAAACTTAACCTTTGGAATCATGTTGAGAAATACTTCACTGCCACGGAAATATTCTTTCCAGCCATGCTGATTACCACAGCCATGGACCTGATAAATTGTCATTCCTGAAATTTTTGCCTGGAAAAGTGCTTCCTTGAGTGGCTCAAGCTTTTCAGGACGAACGACTGCTGCAATTCTTTTCATTTCATTCATCCTTTCTCTTAGTCCATACCAGTGAAGGCAGGATAAGCAGATTCGCTGTGAGCAGCCATATCCATACAACAGGTCTCTTCTTCCTTGCTGACTCGCAAGCCACCAAAGATTGCCTTAACAACAAGACCGATGATAAGAGCACCAATGGCAACAAAGATGATTGTGATAAGAATGCCTGCAAGCTGCGCGCCTAGAAGGGTTGGGTCACCGGTATAAATGAGACCGCCAAACTCAGTCCAGGAAAGCTCTGGTACACAGAAGACACCAGTCAAGATGCCGCCTACGATACCACCAACACAGTGACAACCAAAAGCATCAAGTGCGTCGTCGTAGCCAATCTTTGCCTTGCAGAAAGAAATTGCAAAATAGCAGATAGGAGATACGATCAAGCCCATTACGATTGCTGCCCAAGGCTCCACAAAGCCTGCTGCAGGAGTGATAACAACCAGACCTGCTACCAAGCCAGTTGCAGCACCAACCAAGGTAGGCTTACCAGTCTTGATAGTCTCAACAATCATCCAAGAAATCATTGCTGCACCAGAAGCAACAACGGTGTTAAGCACTGCTAAGGCAGCAATACCATCAGCTGCGAATTCGGAACCACCGTTGAAGCCAAACCATCCGAACCACAGAAGAGAGGCGCCCAAAACAACAAAGGGAACATTGTGGGGTCTGTGAGCGATAGCACCAAATCCACGACGCTTGCCCAAAAGAACACAAAGCACAAGACCTGTTAAGCCGGAGCTAATATGAACAACGTCGCCACCAGCAAAGTCTAGAGCACCAATCATGTCACCAATAAGACTACCGTCGCCGCCCCATACCATGTGAGCTAGTGGTGCATAGATCAATACAACCCAAATGGTAATAAAGGTGAGGAAAGCACCAAACTTCATACGACCGGCAACTGCACCACCGACAATCGCTGCGGTAATCATGGCAAACGCTGCCTGGAACACAACATCGATCAAAGAAGGATACGTTCCATCTTCAGGTGCTTGCGCTTCTGCCAGCATATCGCTTACCGACGAGAGGCACCCTAACTGATCGAAGCCTCCGAAGAAGGGATTTGAACCATCGCCACCATAGGCAATGCTCCATCCTGCAAGAATCCAAACAATTCCAACTACTCCGATGATCACGAAAGACATGAACATGGTGTTGACCACATTTTTACGACGCGCAAGACCGCCGTAAAAAAATGCAACGCCCGGAGTCATAAGTAAAACCAACATTGCACACACCAGCATGAATGCGGTTGCTCCAGTGTCGTACATCGTG
>USIG01000106.1 GCA_900554685.1 uncultured Cryptobacterium sp. | reverse complement strand
TTTGTTTCATATTGGAAACGCATCTAAGAAGGGAAGCGAAAGCTTCCCTTCTTTTGTTTATAGTGGACAAATGCGATATGGTTCGAGGGCGCATATACTGATTTGTAAAGTGCCTTGAGATGTGATTGTTATTATTGCTGGCAACAGCACTGATATAAAGAGAGTAGGTTTGAAATGGAAAAAGGTTACTTTTCTGCTGCATGGGGTGACATTACGAAATCGCCCGGATGGTTTTCTAAAATTTTGCGAATGGGCCTTTTGAACTTTATTCCTATTTTTGGCGTACTTGTTACGTATGGTTATCTCTATGGCTGGGCGCGCGATATTGCATGGAATGTTCACCGCCCAATGCCGGATCGTATCTTCGGTAATGAGGATGGAAACCTTTATAAGCGTGGCTTCTTTATTTTGGTAATCGGTGTTGTCTTCTCCTTGGTACCCGGAGTGTTTGCTATGGTAACAAGCATTCTGACAGGCGTTTCGTTTGTGGGATTTGTTTCTGTTTCGGACGCTTCGCTGGGAGTGGGCGCGTTGCTTATGGGACTTATTTTCTCACTCGCAGGACTTGTTCTTACTTTTGCCGTGGTATTTTTCTATTGGGTAGGCGCTATGCGATGCGCCCTGTATGGCACCCTTTCTTCTGGTTTTCAAATTGGCAAAATATGGGCTATGATGCGCTACGATTTCACGGGCCTTTTGCGCATATTCGGTATGTCGATAATTTGCGGTTGTGTTGTAGGAATAGCTACCTTCATCATTACCATGCTTGTAGTTGCGTTTATGGCTATTTTTATTGCAGTTTTTCAGGCAGATGGACCGCAGGCGGCAGTGGTAGGGATTTTGATCGTTCTTGCCCTTATTCTTTTGCTTTGCATTGCAGCAGTTTTTGTTTCGGTGTTTATTGCTGCTCTTATATCTCGTGCGCTTGGTTATTGGACTCGACAGTTCCAGGTTAATTTGTGGGGCGGTCAGGAAGATCCGATGCCGTTTGAGCTTGAACAGGCAAAACAGGCACAACAGCACTACCAGGCATATCAGGCGGGGCAGCCCTATCAGGCAGGACAGGCCCAGCAACCATACCAGAGTGCTCAGCAGCCTTATCAGACAACTCAGCCCTATCAAGCTCAGCAGCCCTATCAGGCAGGACCGACGGGTCAAACTCAAAAATCCTATCAGGAAGGACAAGCTCAACAACCATACCTGGCAGACCAAGTCCAACAACTATTCCAGCCAAATCAGGCAGGGCAGGTTCAGCAACCGCACCAGTCAAGCCAAGAAGGACAAGCGGTCAAGGTTCAGCAATCTAGTCAGGGTGATTTTAGTCAGGGCGACTTCTCCAACCAAGAAGAGCAGCTATCTCAGCCTCCCGTAATAGAGGTTGAACCCGCAGAGCTGTCGAATGTGGTTGTTGAGGAAGTAACAGCAGCAACTCCTGATACAGCGGTTCCTGAAGTAACAGCCGCTAAAACAGTATCCCTCGAAACAGCGTCTTCTGAAATGACATCTCCTGAAACGACGCTTCCTGAAACGACGCCCTCTACTCGGGAAGATGAGGTCTCAAGCTCTTCGGAAACTACTGACGACGCCTCAAAAAAGGAGCTTTAATCGGCACGAAATTTCAAAAGAAAGCAAGAGCGCTTTTCTTGATCGGTGAATTTGGGACGGAAGTGCTTTTGTAAGAGGTGCTAGGAGTATCGTTTAAAAGGCATTAAAAGGCATTAAAAGGCATTAAAAGGCATTTGTTTCTTAGTGGGCTTTCCGATGTGTGCTGCGGTTTGTATTCCAAAAATGCTATCCTTTCACATGTTGGAAATTCTCTTATAAAGAAAATTCTGCTGCGATAAGCAATGCGGAGAGCGGAGGATTATCCACATACCAACAAGAATCGCATTAAAGCGTTAGGGTGAAGGGATCGTACATGAAGACAGAACTTTGTGAGGTATTAGGTATTGAATATCCTATTATCCAAGGTGCAATGGCTCATATCACTGACGGAAAATTTGCTGCTGCGGTAAGCAATGCGGGTGGTTTGGGCGTTATTGCTTCGACTTTGCATGATGCACAGTGGGTAAAAGAGCAGGTAGAGATCGCTCGCTCTCTTACTGATAAGCCATTTGCAGTTAACCTGATTATGGAAAGCGATCTGGTTGAAGAATGTGCTCGTATGTGTGTTGAGCTCAAAGTTCCTGTTTGTACGATCAGTGCTGGTAAGCCTGATGCTATTGTTCCTATTCTGGTCGAGGGCGGCGTAAAGGTAGTTTGCCTTATCCCTCATGCTCGTGCTGCAAAGAAGATGCAGGATTTAGGCGCTACAGCGGTAGTTGCAGAGGGCATGGAAGGCGGCGGCCATATTGGTCGTATGTGCACGTATCCTATGGTTCGCCAAGTAGTAGAGGCAGTGGATATTCCTGTTATTGCAGCAGGCGGTATTGCTGATGGCAAAGGTTTCTTGGCTGCTTTAGCTCTTGGTGCTGTTGGTGTTCAGATGGGCACGGTATTTTTGGCTTCTGAGGAATGTCCGGTAAGCGATGTCTATAAGCAGATGATCGTTGATGCTGCCGATTGCGATACGGTATTAACAGGCGAATATGGCAAAAAGCAGGTGCGCTGCATCAAGAGTCCTTTCACGAAGGCTTATTGGGATTTGTATGATTCTGGCGCAAGTAGCGAAGAATTGGATCAGTTCTGCCGTGGTTCTGTTGCGGATGCAAGCAACGGCAATATTGAGCATGGTGCATTTTCTGCGGGCATGATTGCGGGTCTGGTGAAGGAAGTTCGTCCGGTAAAGCAAATTATTACTGATGTTATGACCCAGGCTGACGAGGCATACGCAGAATTGAAGCGTATTTACGGCTAGTTTCTAAGGATAGTCAAAAGTTAGTTTGTAGAGCGTCGCGTGTCGGTGTTCTCTATAAGAAAGCTTTAATGAATACTCAAAGCAAAAACAATACTAAGCGTGATGAGCGACGGCTCGCACGTGATAATAAAACGGTGATGGCTATGGCACAACTTTACTGTCATGACCATCATCGTGGTTTACAGGGCGAAAACGGGCTTTGCGCAGAATGCTACGAAGTTGTGAATTACGCCATACAACGCACAGAGAATTGCCCTCATCTTCATAAGGGAATTTGTGAAGCGTGTGAAATACAGTGCTATAAGCCTTCAATGAGGGCGAGTATTCGCACCATCATGGCTTACAGCGGTCCGCGAATGATATTGCATCATCCTCTTATGGCAATACGCCATATAGTGAAAAAGATAACGTTGAAGTCAGATACAAAATAAAGCTTCTCGCTTAGAGCTATCTGTAGTTTGAGACGATAAGCATTTTGGGGTTTAGTACTATGAGCACTATCGATGACATTCTTTCTTTTAACGAAAAGTTTGTTGAAGACGAATTATACAAGCGCTATGAGACGGATAAATATCCCGATAAAAAGCTCGCAATTGTGAGCTGCATGGATACTCGTTTAACAGAGCTTCTTCCGGCAGCGCTTGGGTTGAAAAATGGTGATGCAAAAATAATTAAAAATGCAGGCGGCGTTATTTCCCATCCATTCGGAAGTGTCATTAGAAGTCTTTTAGTGGCGATATATGAGCTTGGTGTTACTACCATTATGGTAGTGGGTCATAGCAATTGCGGCGCGCAGCATATGAATGCAAAAGAGATGATTGATCATATGTTGGCGGCGGGAATTTCGCGGGATCATATTGAGATGATGGATTATTGCGGTATCGATTTCGAAAAATGGCTTGCGGGATTTGGCGATGGGGAAGAAAGCGTGCGAAAAACGGTAGAGACCATAGCTCATCATCCCCTGATTCCTTCTTCGGTAGAAGTTCAGGGATTTATTATTGATTCTCAGACAGGAAAACTTACCAAAGTTGATTAGGATGCCCTTTTACGATAAAAGGCAGTCGTGGCTATAGAAGGCTTGTTTGCTATTGATGTAGTAATAGGCTGCTGTGCTCCAAAAGGCTTACTCGTGGCTCGCCATGACATAAAAGGCTTGCCCTACTATCGAGTGAGCATGGTATAGTTTCATCTACTGCGTGATTGTTTTGTAAGGGCTAAGCAGGAGAATTCTTATGGCAAAAAAGAGTCGAAAAGAAACACGAGAAATAGAAGAGCAGCTTCGTCGAGAAGAAGAGCAAGAAAGAAAAAAGACTCGAATCTTTCTTATTATTGGTGTCGTAATTGTGTTAGCAATTTTGATTTATGCACTTTATGAGCGGGTTTTTTCCTAAAGAGCGTTTTTGAGGGGACGCGATTGGGCTTGTGCGAGCAAATTGATTCGACTAGTACCGATAAATGATGAACTCTTAGGCAGGTACGAGGATTTATTGTTTAAATCTGCAAAGTGCCAAAACGAACCTATAGCGCTGTGACGCTGCGGAACCGCAAAGACACAAAATCACAAAGCGGGTTATAGGAAAAAAGGGGCCTAGGACATAATTCCGTATAAAACGGAGGTCCAAAATGAAGGTTGCCTACACTGAAGAACAGCGTCAGCACGCCATTAAAACGTTTAAAAGATTTAAGTCTTATGCAAAAACAATTAATGCGCTTGGTTACCCGTCTCGTCACACTCTCTATGATTGGGTAAACAAGCGCTCTCATAAAAATTCTTCTAGCAATCCTCATCGAAGTCCTAAGCGCTACTCTTGGACTCTAAAACTTGAGGCAGTTAAAAGAGCTATTCAAGGTGAGGAAATTTGTGATATCGCTCAAGATCTTTCTATTGTTAGCTACCCTAGTATTTATAAATGGCTACGCCTATGGAGAGTCAAAGGGGTGAGGGGCCTTATGACAAAACAAGAACAAATTGATGAAGGGATTTACAAAACTAAGGCTCAGCTCAAACAGGCCTTACCTGATGATATTGATGAATTAAAAGATCTTGCTGCTAAGCTACTTGCTGAAAAAGCAGTGCTAGAAGAAGAGCTTGAGCTCTCAAAAAAATTGCCGGGCGGCATCCCGGAAAAACTGCCAACCAAACACAAAGCTCAGATAGTAAACAATCTTAGAAACAAACTTCCCTTAACGCTTTTACTTGAGGTTCTAGATCTTAAACCAAGCTCGTATTACTACGCCTTATGGGCAAGTAAACAGCCCGATAAATACCGAGAAATCAGACCAGTGATCCATGAGATTTCGCAGATGAGCGGTCAAACATATGGTTCTCCACGTATATGGATCGCACTCAGGCAACGAGGTCTTTTTATCTCTGAAAAAGTAGTCCGCAGGCTTATGAAAGAAGAGAACATAAAGGTTTATTATGCAACGCGCAGAAAAAAATTCGTAAGCTATATTGGAGAAATTACACCTGCAGTAAAAGACAGTGTTCAAAGAAACTTTCATGCTAAAAGACCTAATACTTTATGGCTCACCGATATCAGTGAGTTTGCTGCCCCTGACTCAAAGATTTATCTAAGTCCTATGATTGATTGCTTTGATGGCAAAGTTATTGCTTGGCAAACATCAAAGCATCCTGACTACGAACTAGTGGATTCTATGCTTAACAGAGCACTCAATACTCTTTCTGATCAAGAAAAAAGAAATATAAAAAGTAAAGACAATCCGCACACCTTAACTATTCACACCGATCGTGGAGGACATTACCGAGGAGGAAGATGGATAGAAACACTCAACGGAAAAGGTATCGTTAGATCCATGTCACGCAAAGGTAAAAGCGGCGACAATGCGGCATGCGAAGGATTCTTTGGTCGCATGAAAGCCGAAATATATTACGGAAGAAAGTGGGGTAACTCTAGAGAGCTCGAACAGGCAATCAACGACTATATTGATTTCTATAACAATAAAAGAATAAAGGTGTCCCTTGGTGGCACAACCATCAAAGAACACCGTGAAATGTTAGCTAAAATGTATGGAAAATAGTCCGAGGCCCCAAATGTGTTGCTATAACTCCTGTATAAGTCCAGGTAAGCCCCCATTTCTGGGGGC
>USIG01000105.1 GCA_900554685.1 uncultured Cryptobacterium sp. | reverse complement strand
AAACCTGCTCCTGAAGATGAATCATCCACATAAGGCGCTTCTGGGACCGAGTCCTTAACACAAGATGCTTCAGAGGAAAAATCTTCAACAAAAAATGTTCCTGAGGTCGGCCCTTCAATATAAGGTGCTTCAACACATACCATTTTTTCGTATGCCCACTGACAAAACGCATACTGCGTTGAATCAAATATGCCTTCCACCAAGGCGCAATCAATCTCGCCTGCATTAAGTTTTTGAAGCAGGTCTTGGGTATCGGCCATATCAAGATGGACATCAACCTGGGGATGTTTCTTGCACCACAACGCCAGTGGCTTAGCAAGGAGGTATTCCCCTGCCGTCAGCGTCGCACCAATTGACAAGGTAGAATGCCCGGAACTTTGCTCTTCTAATCTCTGACGCAAAAGCCGCTCGTCATTTCTCTGAGAACGAAGCAAATCTCTTGCAAGAATGCCTGCCTGAGTCAGTGCAAGACTTCGTCCGCGACGCAAGAAAAGATCGACACCTAATTGCTTTTCAAGCCAAGAAATATGCTGCGAAACCGCAGGCTGCGTAACGTTGAGCCGCGAAGCGGTATGGGTATAGTTCAGTGTTTCGCAAACATCCAGAAACGTATCAACACGCCAGTCAAGCATAATAATTCCTTATGGTATTCAAAGTAATCATTAGGGATTATTTTACCTAAATGCCCGCATACTACCACCATGAACCTCTTTAAGAAAACAGGTTCTTTCGCTGCTTAAAGTAATACAGCCCTCTTTCTCTAGAAAGGCTTTTATACAATGATTCGAACTTTCCTCACTGAAGTACCTGTTCCAACGGCTGGTCTTGCTTTGGGTGTCGTTGCTATTGGCAAACTCGCAGGGCCCTTTATGGGATCTTCCTTCTTTTCCCTTCCCTATTCTCTTTTTGAGATTGCCTGTTTAACCATAAGCATTATTTTAATTGCCCTTGTCACAGCAAAAGCTCTTTGTTGTCGAAAGGAACTCGCAGAAAACCTCCATCAACCAGTTCAAGCTGCAGTTTTTGGCACCTTTTTTATGACCTACATGCAGCTTTCTACCTATCTAGCAGGTATCAGTCTTATCGCAGCTCAAATACTCTGGAGCGCAGCAGTTGTTGGACAATTTGTTCTCATGATTTGGTTTACCAAAGAGCGCTTTCTTGAGTTCAAATTGGGAGATGTTTTTGCCACTTGGTTTGTTTGCTATGTAGGCATCATTGTAGGATCAGTTACCAGTCCCGCCGTTCACTTTGTTGGCATTGGCCAGGGCTTATTCTGGTTTGGCTTTATCGCCTACATCATTTTGCTTTTCTTAGTAACCGCACGTCACGCTAAGCTTTCTCTGACCGCCGGTGCAGCACCTACCTTCTGCATCTATGCTGCTCCCATGAGCTTGTCACTTGCAGGGTATCTAGCGGTGTACAGCAATCCCAATACGGTATTTGTCGGAGTGCTTGAAGTGCTTGCGCAAATTCTTTTTATTGTGGTTTTGACTCAGCTGCCCAAGTTTTTACGAGGAGGATTCTTCCCCAGCTATGCAGCAATGACCTTCCCCTTTGTTATTACCGCAACCGCCCTTCAAGGAGCACTTGGCGTGCTGCAAACTTCAGGAATCTCCCTCCCCTTTGTTTGCACTGTCTTGTTTTATGCCGAAACAATTTTTGCAGCAGGAATGACTTTATTCGTACTGTGCTGCTTTATTCGTTTCTTCTACCAAAAAATTCGCGCCCTTCACACAGCAAAGAGCGCGACAAAAACAGCTATCTGTTAAGGGAAAATTAGCGAAGAGGCACAATCTTGTAGATATCGGGCAATTCCTTATTCGCTACAAGGTGAGCCGCATAAGCCATGTTTTGTGCAAGCAAGGCACGACGACCAAAGATCAAGCGGTCCTCCCAGTAGGTACGCTTGCCCTCATGGGTAGCGTAGTAAGAAAGCTTGCCCACATCACTGCACTCAGGATAATCAAGACACACCTTTTTAAAAGAAGCCAACTGCCTGCGATAATGATCAAGCACCTTTTCACAGCGCTCTGATAAATTGCTACCTTCTCCCCCATGGCCACAAAGAACAAGATCAGCCTCAATATTCTGCAACCGTTTAAGAGTTGAAAGCATGATTCCCAACTGATCTTTAGTATCCGACTCCATCATGATAGGGGGATTCATACTATAGAGAACCTGATCACCCGCCACAAAAAGCTTCCTTTCCTCATCGTACAAACACACGTGATGCAAATCATGACCTGGCGTTTCCAGCACTTTTAGGATGTACGAGCCAACCTTGATAACATCACCTTCATGAACCTGAACAAGAGGAACATCCTTTTGACCATTTATAGTCATAGGCTGCCAATAGGCCGGATCGTAGGTATCTCCCACTTCAAAATATTTGCTGGTTTGGCGCTCGATTTCGCCCAATTCACGCGCCGCCATTACCGGAGTTCCATGATCCTGAATTGAGGCAACCCCTGCATAAACCTTCATCGAAGGGCGCCATATTTGATCAAGCCCCGCACAATGATCCCAATGAAAATGGGTTACAAATACATCAACACAATCCCAAGAGATATCCAAAGCCTGCAATGCCTTATCGAAGGTTTCTTTTGTAAGAGGGGTATTACATCCCGTATCAACAATAAGCGAACGACCTCCATCATGAATTCCGTCAGCCTTGAAAATATAGGAATTGGTTGAACCAATTGCCAGAGGCGTTGGTAAATCAAGGGCAAAAACCCCAGGCGATACCTCAGCAAGTTGGGTTCTTCCCGAAAAGCGATAAGGCATTACTTCATTTGGCATGAGAAACTCCCCCTTATAATTTTCCCCTGTATTACGCTTGCTTCCATGCCTCCACTAAAGCACGAGCAGCTTCATAGGGATCATCTGCTGAACAAACCGCAGACACCACGAAAAAGCCTTCGACTCCCGTGCTTTTTACTAAAGGAATATCAACTAATTTTACGCCGCCGCCAACCACAATGGGCACCGGACTTGCTTGAGATAACTCACACAAATCGTCAATACTCTTGGTAATAATGGTGCCATCAGCACTTCGCCCACAATCTTTCTTGGTTGGCGTTTCGTGTAAAGGCCCCACTCCCAAATAGTCAACAAGACTCATATCTGCCGTTTTCACGTATTCCAGCATCTCGTCCGCTCGTGCCGACAGTCCAACAATTGCATCTGCGCCAAGAAGCTTGCGGCACACCTCAACAGGAATATCAGTCTGTCCAACGTGAATGCCGTCAACCTTTACGCCTGCCTCGCGCGCTGCCAACACCACATCCAATCGGTCATCTACTAAAAGAGCCACCGAATCGCTTTTGCCTTCATCTGCGATTACGGCTGCCGCCTGCGCCGTATAGTCAATTAAATCTCGCGCGGAAGATTCCTTTGAACGAATTTGAACGCACGTAAATCCCGCCTGCAACGCCTGACGAATAATATCGGCAACAGGACGACCTAAGGTGTTTTCTGGGCCTATTACTAAGTAAGCAGATATATCAAGTGCGTTTCTCACAAGAACCTCTTTTCAAAATGGAATTTCGTCCTTAATGAAATTTCGCCTTTAACGGAGTTTCATCCTTAATAGAGTTTCACCCTTAGGAATTCGAAGAAAGTATTTCGTTTACTACTGCTACCTTTTTATGCATCATATCTTCATGTCCGGGACGAACATCTGCTTTCAAGATCACTTCGGTTCGGATCCCCTTTTCAGCAAGCACAAACGTAGCTTCCTTAACCACACGCATTACCTCATCCCATTCGCCTTCAATTTCGGTAAACATAGAATGAGTTTCGTTTGGTAGACCCGATTCACGAATAACCTTTACTACTTCAGCAACATATTCAGCTAATTCGTCTCCTTCACCAAACGGTGCAATGGCAACAGCAACAAGCGTATTCATAACTTTTATGCCTCTTCTACTTCAAAAGGAGTATTTGCAATATCTTCAGGCGAGGCTTTATAGAGCTCATCAATGAAAGCCTGCTTAAAGCTCGCAGGAGCGTCGGCAATATGTCCAGCACGCGTTCCAGCACAATTGTAATGCGCCACACCAGTCAATGCAGCCGTAAAGGGATCAGTAACGCACGCGTAAACCGCCAAAACTCCCCCTTGTGAGCAGCCGAACCCTGTCACCTTAGACATAAGAGAAGATCCACCGTGGGAAAACACGACAATCTTTCCGTCAGTAACTAAGTCCGTCTCGCCCGATACCGCAACAGCTCCTCCCGTAAAACGAGCAAGAGCAACCGCCGCATCGCGAGCCGCACTTACCTCGTCGGTGCTATCTACTCCGCGTGCTCGGGAAAGATCATCAGCGGTCCCCGCCAAATCCCACAGACCCGCAAGCGCAATAATTTCCGATGCATTACCACGAATGATAGTGGGCTTATACTTCTTTACTTCAAGAAGAAGATCGCTGCGCTGTTTGCCAATACCGATACCTACCGGATCAATTACCCACGGCTTGCCTGCTGAAAATGCTGCAGCTGCTGTTCGGGGAATAGTTTCGGTGTAGATAGGAAATTGCGTACCCATATTAAGATACACAGCACCACCTGCAGCAACGAGGCATTCGCCTTCATCGGGCAAATACACCATCGCAGCTGATCCGCCTACCGCAAGTTGAGCATTCGCCACAAAATCGATTGTTACTGTATTTGTTACCGATCCGGCCATAGGATTTGTTGCACGGACTTCTGTTACCGCCTTAATAATGTTTTGTTTGATCTGTTCGGATCCGATCACTGTTTCCTCCTTTTACGAAAGACTACTTCTCAGTTCCATGCTGCGACCCAAACAAAAGGAGCGCTGCATAGACAGCGCTCCTTGATAGCTTCAAGAATCTGCTCCCTACGCCAGTACTAACTGTCAGGTTCAAAGGGTTAAGCATATGCTCTCTCAGCCTTTTGGCAGATGTGTTATCCGCTGCGAATCAGGCACCCCTGCATGTATGTTGGTGTTAGTGTAGCCCTAAAGACGTAGTTTTGCCAAAGTTTTGGTTTATTGGTTATTTAATCCGATTTGTGGTTTGGCGCTCATGCATGTTCGCAGGCTACTCCCAGTTCACCTCGATACACGTTTCCCATCTTTGATTTACCGTGCGCTTTGTTAGAATTTATCTTGCGTAAGGTACTGCGCAAACATAAAACCGCGTAACATTAAACATCGCGCAAACCTCACAGAAAGGAGCTCTCTTATATGATTGGCACAATTATCAATGCCTGCGCCATTCTTGTAGGAAGCTCTATTGGTAGTGTTATAAAGCGAGGTCTAAAACCTAAATATCAAGAGGCCATCTTTACTGCATTAGGTGTTGCAACCATAGGACTTGGTCTCAATGCAGCACTTCAGAATATGCCAAACAGTAATTATCCTGTTTTGTTTATCGTAAGTATGGCACTCGGTGCAGTAATCGGCACAGCCCTTAATATAGAAGAACGTTTTAAGAAGGCTGTTTCCAAACGTGCGAAAAATGGCACTGAATTCGCACGAGGGTTATCAACCGCTATCATGCTTTTCTGCGTAGGAACCCTGTCCATCTTAGGCCCTATCAACAGCGCACTTTATGGTGATGAAACCTTTCTTTTAACCAACGCAACCCTTGATTTTGTTTCATCCATCGTTTTAGCGGCAACCTTTGGTATTGGTATCGCTCTCGCGGCGGTAGTTCTTTTCTGCTGGCAGGGAAGCATCTTTTTGCTCGCAAGCTTTTTAGCTCCCTATATGAGCAATGGCCTTATGACTGAAATAGGAATCGTAGGCGGCCTGCTTATTTTGGCAACGGGCATCAATCTTTTGAAAATCAAAGAAATACCTACCATGAATTTGTTGCCAGCACTTTTTATACCTCCCCTTTGGTTCGCTTTGCTGTCGCTTGTGAACAGCTTAGGCATCTTATAGTGTTGTTTATTTCGCATCTGAAGTGTTACTTATTTTGCGCTTGAGCTTCTGCTTATTTTTATGCCAGAACTTCTGCTTATTTTTATGCCAGAACTTCTGC
>USIG01000104.1 GCA_900554685.1 uncultured Cryptobacterium sp. | reverse complement strand
TATCATCGTCAGCTATACCAATAATGAGCCAGCCGCCACGGGAATTGGCAAATGAAGCAATGATTTTGGGGATCTTCTTGCGAACATTTTCGTTCCAGGTGCGCTTGAATTCTAGAACATAACCTTCTTCGAGATCTGCTAATTGGGAAAGATCAGCATACGTAACATCCGCCAAATCTTTAGGCTGGCCTTGCTCGTTTCGAAACGGGCTATACATAGTCTGCCCCCTATAACGCTTCATCCAAAACCACTTCTTTATTATAGGGGCATTGTGTAAGAGGTGATATTACGGTTTGAGGGCATTGCAAGAGAAGGGTTGTTACATAGCTAAAAGTAGTATGCGTAATCTGCTTTTTTATTGCTTGCAGCTTCGTTTGAGGTGTTCGAGTAGGGCTAAACATCCCGCATCAACATCAGCGTAGGTGGTGTCAAAGTCGCCGGTATACCAGGGGTCTGCGACGTCGCGTGATGTTCCGACCCAATCCATAAGCAGACTACATTTATGCTTTGGATCGTTGTTAAACAGGCGAAGCATATCGCGCATATTGTAGCGATCCATTCCGATGATGTAGTCGAAGGTATCATAGTCTGCTTTGGTGGTCAGACGTGCTGCGCGGGGAGTGTGGGGGATATGGTGGCGATTGAGAATTTCTTCAGTTCCCCAATGAATGTCGTTGCCGAGCTCATCGCGGTGCATAGCGGCGGATTCTACGTAGACTGCCTGCTCTAAGCCTGCTTGGCGTAGGTATTCTTTCATGACGAATTCAGTCATAGGTGATCTGCAAATATTTCCATGACAGACAAAGAGTATGTTGATCATATTAGGTCCTTTACATAGAAATTGTTTGATCTCGTTTATTTAAAAGAGTTGATCCATTGATTAATGAACATACGATCTTCGGCTTCGTATTTTTTCGAATAGTGAATCAAGGGAAGGTAATGTTTTTCAAGGAACTCTCTTGTATCCTCTTGCTCTGTCTGGTACTTGATCAGGGAATCATCAACATCATAAAGATGGAGTTTACCTTTTACTTTAAAGGGCTCTATAAGGTAAAGTTCGTTAAATATCCATGCATATGAGTTCTCAGGACAATCAAAACCCTCCATGTCTGCAGATTTAAGATGTTTCTTCGAGAAAGGTTCAATCTTTTCTAAATTAACTACACATAAAGCATGGCCTGATATGGTTCCAGAAAAACTTTTTGAACTAGAACATATAAGTAAGTCGCCTCGATAATCGGTTTTCCATGAGCGACATTCAACTGTTTTAATGCCCTGCAAAATAGGCATTGCCCACTCAGGTAGTATGGATAGCGCTTTCATAAACTTCTCCTTTAACGAGGCTGATAGCTCATAAAATATTGCTTTTCATTACGTATAATAAATGAATATGTTTTGTCACTAATGAGCAAAGATATTTGTAGTTTATATTGGGAATATGAAAAGGATTTGACCGTTGATTACCGGTGCTACCAAAAACAAAGTCGACGATATCTGGCAAAAAATGTGGGAAGGCGGTATTACTAATCCGCTCGAAGTAATTAGCCAGCTTACGTATCTCATGTTCATTCGTTCGCTTGATGAAAAAGAATTTGAAACCGAGCGAATGGAAGCCTTACTTGGTGTTGAACAGAAACATATCTTTCCCAAGACGTACAAAAATGCAGCTGGATTAGAAATTGACGGTCAGGAACTACGCTGGAGTCATTTCAAGGACAAGTCTGCGGAAACAATGTTTCATACAGTTAGTGAATTTGTGTTCCCTTTTATAAAAGAATTGGGAGATGGATCTGCATTCTCAAAGAGCATGGAGAGTGCTACTTTCGGCATTTCGGCTCCTAAAACTTTACAAAAAGCGGTTGATGGTATCGAAGAGCTTTTTGAAAGCTTAGGTGAAAACATTGGTGATTTAGGCGATTTGTATGAGTATATGCTTAGCAAGTTAAGCACGGCTGGCAAAAATGGTCAATTCCGTACTCCAAAACATATTCGTGAAATGATGGTTTGTTTCATTGACCCTAAGCCTAAGCAGCTTATATGTGACCCGGCATGTGGTACGGCAGGCTTTTTAATTACCGCGGCGGAATATATTCGTAATAACTATGAGTCGGATATGGATGAAGCGGCATGGGAACACTTTTCGGGTGAAAATGGTGCAGAACCTCAGTTTACCGGTTTTGAAACCGATACAACCATGTTGCGTATTTCGACGATGAATTTAATGCTTCATGGCGTTGAAAATCCAGATGTTCGCTATATGGATAGCGTTTCTAAAAACAACGTACTTACGAATAGATTCGATGTAATTTTGGCAAATCCGCCTTTTACTGGTTCTGTCGATAAGGAAGATATTGCTGATACTTTAAAGGCAATGGTTAATTCTAAGCAAACAGAATTGCTGTTTGTGGCGTTGTTCCTTCGCATGCTGAAGCTTGGCGGCAGGTGTGCCTGTATTGTTCCTAATGGCGTTCTGTTCCGAACTAATTCCAAGGCGTACACGCAACTACGAAAAGAACTTGTTGAAAATCAGAAACTAGAAGCGATTATTTACATGCCAAGCGGTGTGTTTAAGCCTTATTCGGGGGTTAGTACGGCAGTTTTGGTCTTTACGAAGACTGATGCTGGTGGAACCGATAATGTTTGGCTTTATAACATGGAGCATGATGGATATACGCTTGATGACAAACGTGATCTGGATGAAAAGCATAATGATATCCCCGAAATTCTTGCACGATGGGAAAACCTGGAAGCAGAAAAAGAACGCGCTCGTACCGAGAAAAGCTTCATGGTTCCTAAGGAAGAAATAGAAAAGAACGAATACGACTTTAGTTTCAACAAGTACACCGAAACGGTATATGAACGTAAAGAATATCCTCCAACGAGTGAAATCCTTGCTGATTTGGCTGAGCTAAATAAAGAAATTGCTTCAGGGTTAAAAGAGCTTGAAGCAATGCTTGGCGAGGATGTGACCTCGAAATGAAGTACGTGAAGCTGGGGGATGTCGCTTCGTATATTAACGGATACGCATTTAAACCCTCCGATTATTCATCTGAGGGAAAACCGATTATCCGCATCCAAAATTTAACTGGAAATGCGTATCAGACGAATTTGTATAATGGAGAAATACCTCAAAAATACTTAATTACTAAAGGTGATGTTTTGATTTCATGGTCTGCTAGTCTAGGCGTTTACGAATGGACTGGTGAAGAGGCGTATCTTAATCAGCATATTTTTAAGGTTTGCTTCGATAAGCAGCCAGTAAACAAGAATTTTTTTGTTCACCAGACAGCATATGCAATAAAAAAGGCATCATCACAAGCTCATGGTTCGACAATGACTCATCTGACAAAAAAGGTTTTTGAGTCTATTTCATTTGCATATCCATCATTAGATAAACAAATGAGTATTGGTGCGGTTCTTGATAAAGTAAAAGCCCAGTTGATCCTAAATAAAAAGTATTTATTGTATTGTGATGAACTGGTCAAATCCCGGTTTATCGAGATGTTCGGGGATCCGTGCGATTCGCAACGCTCAACGATGTCTTGTTGTCCAATAGAAAAATTCTGTGAAGTAAGAATAGGGCCATTTGGCAGTGCGCTTCATAAAAGTGATTATGTCTTTGGTGGTCATGCTCTTGTAAATCCCTCACATATTGTCAAAGGAAAAATAAAAATCAACAAGAAGCTTGCGGTCAACGAAGAGAAATACGCATCTATGAAGGCCTATCATCTCAAGAAGGGTGATGTGGTGTTAGGCCGTCGAGGTGAGATAGGTCGCTGTGCAGTTGTTAATCAAGAAGGATTGCTCTGTGGAACTGGAAGCATGATTTTAAGACCGGATGTGCATTTGTGCCTTAGTGAGTATTTACAACATATTGTTTCATTTCCAACATTCGCCGAGGCTCTTGAGAGGGACGCGGTTGGTGTGACGATGAAGAATTTAAATGCCAAGATAGTTGAAAATGCTGTTGTTGTGCTACCTCCAATGTCGCTCCAGAGAGAGTTTATTTCTTTTGTCCACCAGGTCGACAAATTGAAATTTGATTTTGACTTTCTAGTGAGTTTTAAGATCCCATCAATATGTTTGTTGTGTTTAGAACTTGATCCGTAGCCTTGTATTGTCAGAGTGCTAATAATTACTCGATGAATAACAAATGATTATTTAGAGACTTGTAAAAGCGCTACAATAATTCGGTTGAATTAAAGGAGGACTGGTGGTTTACAACAACGTTCTTGAAGCGCTCGGACATACGCCGTTGATTCGCCTCAACCGTATTCCTGATGCTCAATGTGCAGAAGTTCTCGTTAAATATGAGGCAGTAAATATCGGTGGTTCTATTAAAACACGCACCGCATACAACATGATTCGCGAAGCGGAGCGCCGTGGCGATATCACTAAAGACACCATTATCGTTGAGCCTACGAGCGGCAATCAGGGTATTGGTTTGTCGTTGGTGGGAGCTGTGCGAGGTTATACGGTTCGCATCATTATGCCTGATAGTGTAAGTGAAGAGCGTCGTAAGCTTTGTCGTGCGTATGGCGCTGAAGTAATACTTGTTCATGATAAAGGCAATATCGGTGAATGCATTGATGAATGTATGAAAATTGCTTCAAGGATGGCTCAAGACGATCCGAACGTCTATATGCCTCAGCAATTTATAAACCCCGATAATCCTGCAGTACATAAACTGCATACGGCTCAAGAAATTCTTGAAGATGTTGAAGGTCCCATCGATGGCTTTTGCTGTGGAATTGGCACGGGAGGCACTATCTCTGGAGTTGGTGAAGCTCTCAAAGAAGCCAATCCTGGCATTGAAATTTGGGCTGTTGAACCCGAACATGCTGCCATTTTATCTGGTGGAGAAGTGGGAACGCATCTTCAGATGGGAATTGGAGATGGTTTAATTCCTGAAAACTTGAACCAAGACATCTACGATGACATCACTATCGTAACTGATGAAGAAGCCCTTGAAATGGCTCAGCGTCTTGCGCGCGAAGAGGGCCTTTTGTGTGGTATCTCTTCAGGAAGTGATGTGGTGGGTGCTTTGCGTCTTGCGCGTAAGCTCGGTCCGGGCAAAACGGTTGTAACCATACTTTCTGATACGGGTGAGCGTTACTATTCCACACCGCTGTTTTCGCTTTAAGCGCTTCGGTGAGAATATCTCGGATAAGGATAATGCCGGCTGACCTATGAATAAGGCAGCCGGTTGGTTTTATCTGGCTATAATAATAAAACCATGTCAAACCAAGACTTACATACTCAGCCGCGCAAGGCGACGTGGATGTTTAAAAAATACGCCATTAACCTGGTGATACGTACAGTGCTTCTTGTCTTGGGTACCTACTTTTTTGTAAGTGATAGGGCGCAACTTGCCATTCAAAACGTCGGTTTTTCTCAGGGACTAAATTTCGTTGATATAGTGTTTGTTTTCGTGCTGTACGATTTTCTTACTAAATTTACCTCACGGGCGCACATTTCAATTGGCTCTCTTAAGCAATATAAGTTTTTTCAGGTTCCCACGAAAAATACCATTGGCGGAACAAAAGAGAGCTTTTTGAGTCGTATTTCAGAAGTGATTACCGCTGGTTCTGTGCGTGTAAGCAGTATTCATATTCATCCGAAGGAAAACATTCAAAACTCTATCGAGGAAGCGCGATCATTTTTACTTGGAGCCAAGGAAGATGTAAGTCGTGAGCTGCGCCATATTGCAAGCGATTTGGATATTATGCGTGCCCTGCCTTTTGATGATTCCGATTTGGATGTTAATTCTCAAGCACGTCATGTTCTGCGCATGCGCAGGCTTAAAGAAATTCTTCCTGTTGCCGTATTTTGGATTGTGCTTACGGTGATAGTGGGAGTTTTTCTTATCCAGATGAATTGGATATCTTCTGAGGTTGTTACGCTTTGGATGCTCTTCTTCTTTTGGTTTGATATGGTTTGCGTGGTTTTGTGGTGCCCGCTTCAACTTATCTTTATGAAGAATCGTTGTTGCGCAACGTGCCAGATATTTAATTGGGATGCCATTATGGTGGCAACTCCTCTTCTGTTTGCTTGGTCATGGCCAGCGGCAGTGTTGTTTATAGTGGCTCTTGTTGTGTTGTTGCGTTGGGAGCTGAGGGCGTTCTTTTATCCTGAGCGTTTTGCCGAAGAAACTAATGCATCGCTTTCATGCGCTCATTG
>USIG01000103.1 GCA_900554685.1 uncultured Cryptobacterium sp. | reverse complement strand
CTTTATCCCAGGTCTTACCCGCACCGCAGAAGTTTGCCACAAGCATGGCGCAAAGTTGGCTGCTCAGCTTCAGCTTTGCTACGAGTGGCGTGCAACTGGTGAAGACGAGCTTCACTCTTACGCTCCTTCTAAGGACGTTGTTTCTGGCCCCTTCGTTGGCATGCCTGAGCGTGAGTTCACCAAGGAAGAGCTTGCTATCGTAGTTAAGCAGTACGGCGAAGCTGCACTGCGCTGCAAGAAGGCTGGCATTGATATCATCGAGATTCATGCTGGTATCGGCTACATGGTAATGCGCTTCATCTCTAAGTACTCCAACCATCGTACTGACGAATATGGTGGATCCACCGAGAATCGCTGCCGTTTGCTCACCGAAATCATCGACGAGATTCATAAGACCTGCGGCGACGACATGCCAATCCTTATTCGCTATTCTGCAGACGACCTTATGCCAGGCGGTCAGCGCGTTGAAGACCTCAAAGAGGTTATCGAATGCGTTGAAAAGCACGGCGTAGATGCTTGGTCTATCCAGGCTGGCTTCCATGAGGCACCTCGTCCTGTTGCTAACCAGCTCGTTCCTGAAGGCGAATTCATCTATCTGTCCAAGGAAGCTAAGAAGTACACCACTTTACCTTGCTTCCCTGGTACTCGTATCAATCACTTGGACGTTTGCGAAAAGATTTTGGCAGACGGTTCTGGCGACGCTGCTGGTATGGCTCGTCACTGGATTGCAGAGCCTGAAATCGGCATCAAGGTTGCTGAAGGCCGCAGCGAAGAAGTTCGTCCTTGCATCGTTTGCTCTCGCTGCCTTGACAACATCTTCATTGGTAAGCCTTGCAAGTGCTCTGTTAACCCTAACGTTTACTTCTCACAGTACGGCTTGCCTGCAGACCACCAGGTAACTGGCGAAGAGGCAGAAAAGAAGATCCTCATTGTTGGTGCTGGTCCTGCTGGTTTGGAAGCAGCTCGCAATTTGAAGATGCGTGGCTTCAAGAACGTTACTGTTGTTGACCAGAAGAAGAAGCCTTGCGGTTTGTTGAACCTCGCTCAGGTTTTGAACGAAGAACTTCCTCCTATGGTTGATTGGTACAACAACGAAATTAAGCGCCTTGGCATTGATGTTCGTTGCAACACCAAGGTTGACGTTAACTACTTGAAGGACTTCGGTGCAGACGAGGTAATCTTGGCTGTTGGTCCTGAGACCACTTCTCCTGATGTTCCTGGTAAGGATCGCAAGAACGTAATCGATTCTCATGCTTTGAAGGAACTCGTTGAAGGCAAGGGTACTCCTGGTAAGGGCTTCATGTGGGGCTTGTCCTGCTTCGGCATGGGTATCCTCGGTGCTCCTCTGGGACTTATGCAGTGGGGTCTTGGCACTCATCTGTTGGTTAAGAAGCGCATGGCTGTTATCGGCGGCGGTTTCGCTGGTATCGAGGTAGCTTCTTCCATGAACGAAGGCCGTGAGGTTACTGTTATCGAGTCTGCTAAGAAGGCTGGTGCTGAAATCGGCATTATCGACAAGAACCCAGAGCTGCGTAAGCTTAAGAAGGAAGGCGTAAAGATCCTCACCTTGACCAAGGTTAAGGCTTACACTGACGAGGGCGTTCTTTGTGAAGATGCTGAAGGCAAGGAGTTCACTGTTCCCGCTGACACCATCATCACCGGTACCACGATGATCGACAACACCGACCTTTACGACGAGGCTAAGGGCGTTCTTGGCGAAGAGCATCTCCACCTCATTGGTAACGCTTCTCCTCACACCAATTGGGAAGGCGTTGCTGCAAACGATCCTTACGGTACGCCTGAGTTCAAGCGTTTGCTCGAGGCTATCCGTGACGGCTACCTGGTAGCTATGCAGATGTAATACTGCTGCAATGGCGATGCATGCAGGTTCGGCGATGGCTATCTGATAGTAATGTAGAGGTAACACCGATACCGATGTACCTGACTTCGTATCGTAGCTACCATTCGTAGTTGACGTTCGCGGCTAGTTCGCAGCTTGCGTTTGTAATTATTGTTCGAGCCTGCGTTTACTGCCCGCGTTTGCAGCTTGTTGCCAACGCTCGTAATCGGTGTTAGTAACAAGTGATCGCACCTAGTGTTCGCAACTGGCGTTTGTAACAACAGCCGAACTGCATACCTTATAAGAAGAGCCCAGCAGATGCCGGGCTCTTCTTTTGTTTTAGGGTCTTCAACCCAGTTGAGGATGCGTAAGCATCCGAAATAAAAATCTACCCGCTATGCGGGTGGTGCTGATCTTGATAGCTTTAGCCTGTTGAAGGCGCGACCATGACGCGCGGGTTAATGATAAAACTGGGTTAATGGCCAAAACTATCCTGGGTCCCTTTGGTGCCTATAACCCTAAGGCGTCCGTGTGTCCGTAGGCGTGGTTGAAAAAATCCGAGTTGTGCCACATTTTGGCTTTGCGTGAACTTTGTGGTTTGAGTACTTTTTCTGATTTATTCTACAAATGTGATTTATCTGCTTATAAATACAACGTTTTATATATAAATGTTGTATAAAATTCGAAGAGGAAAATTGGTATTTAGAGATTTCCATATTTTCTTGTTCATTTTAGAAATTTCTTATACACGAAAAGCAAAAATGTGGCAGAACTGCCTTTTTTAAAACACAAAAGTGCACAAGATGCAAAAATGTGGCAGGGATAAGCATAGTGATCCAGCTGCTCAATACGGTTGCTCAATACGGCTGCTCAATACGCTTGCTTAGTGCGGACCACGATAATCTCCTTTCGTTATTCATCAGCTGAAATAATATCTTCCAAAAACGATATAAAAAATAACCACATTGATTGCGGGCGCGCGAGTAAGCTACTTTCAGGGGAACTGCTTTATTTGTGGAAGAGACCAACGGTTTTGAGAACTTTCTTTTGAATTTTGGTTTTTCCTTGCAGGGCTAATTGTTTATAACGTTGGCGTACTAATGGAGGGGAATCATTATGTACACCTTGGGGATTGATATTGGTTCCACGTCAAGCAAGGCGGTCATCTTGGAAGATGGTGACCGTATAGTGGCTCAGTCGCTTTATGCGCTAGGTGCAGGTACAAGCGGAGCTGCGCGCGTCATTGATGATTTGTTCGAAAAGTCAAAACTCGGCTGGGATGATATAGCTTATTGCGTCGCGACAGGCTATGGACGTCAGCGTTTTGAGCAGGCAGACGAAGAAATAAGCGAACTCTCCTGTCACGCTTTGGGTATGAACCATCTTTTGCCTGGTGTGCGCACCATTATTGATATTGGCGGACAAGACGTAAAAGTACTCAGTCTTAACGATATGGGTCTTCTGGATAATTTCGCAATGAACGAAAAATGTGCTGCGGGTACGGGAAGGTTTCTCGATGTCATGGCGGGCGTTTTGGAAACCACTACAGATGAGTTGGGAAACCTTGATGCGCAGGCAACGGATCCGGTGAAAATTAGTTCAACGTGCACGGTATTTGCGGAATCGGAGGTTATCTCTCATCTGGCAGAGGGGAAAAGAATACCCGATATCGTTGCAGGTATTCATAATTCGTGCGCGCAGCGAACAGCTGGTCTGGCTCGTCGTTTGGGGATAAAAGAGCCAGTGGGAATGAGCGGCGGTGTCGCGCAAAACTCTGGGGTCGTTCATGCGCTTGAGCGAGAGTTAGGGGTATCTATTTCGGTGCCTGGAAATTGCCAATATGCCGGAGCAATAGGGGCGGCAATCAAGGCAAATCAGAAGGCAAAACGCACATAAAGTCAAAACAGGCACAAAGGCCAACCGCTCTGAAAGTTCAACGCACATGAAAGTCAGCTACGCATGGATGCTTGATGTACATACAGGCTAGCCACGTGCGAGAACAGTTAGGTGCAAAACTAGCCGCACACGAAAACAACTAGAGAACAACTAGACACAAAAACCAGCCACGTATAAAACCAGCCAAACGAGCAGAGATCAAAGGAACGTAAACGCGTAAATAAAAGCTAACAAGAAGGGGTGTGCTTTATGGGGAACTTGGAGGAACTGTTTTCTGAGATGGAAAGGGCCATTGCTGACCCTCAGAAAACATTTGAGAATTATCGAAACGAAAATCAACAAGCGATAGGCTGCATACCGTATTTTGCGCCTTATGAATTGGTGGATGCAGCGGGAATGTATCCGCTTGAGTTATGGGGAGGGGATACTGAAATAAGCCGCGCAAACGGGTACTATCCGGCGTTTTATTGTTCGATTCTGGTAACGCTTATGGAGCGAGCTTTGCGTGGTGAATACAATTATCTATCAGGCGTAATTATTCCCACCACGTGCGATGGTCTTAGAAATCTAGAAGAGAATTGGAAGTTCGGCGTACCTGAGATGCCCGTAATGAGTTTGGTGCAGCCAGCCAATCGCACTCATCCTGCAGCAGAGGAATATTTCCTTACCGAGCTCGAAACAGTCAAAGAAAAACTTGAAGAAATTTCGGGAAACACGATTACCGATAAAGCTTTACGCAACAGCATCAATGCTTACAACAAGCAGCGTGCGGTGATGCGAGAATTCGACAAAAAGGCATCTGAGCATCCTAGTGTTGTAAGTCCTTGGAAGCGCCATGTGGTCTACAAGGCAGCGCAGGTTCTGCCTGTTCGCATTCATACGGAAATGGTCGAAGAAATCAATGAAGAACTAACTCAGCTTCCTGCCGATGATTTCAAAGGATTGCGCCTGGTAACAACAGGAATCTTACTTGATTCAAAACCGCTTTTAGATGAGCTAGAGAATCAAAATATCGCAATTGTTGGCGATGTGCTAACTGCCGAATCGGTCCGATTTGCCCAGGATGCACCCGGAAATGTGGATCCTTTTGTCACGCTTGCTCATATTTGGCTTGATGTTCAAAACACTTCAGTGGCGCTTGATCCTAAGAAACAACGAGGTGAAGCTTTGATTGCTTTAGCCAAAGAACGTAGCGCTGATGGCGCACTTATTAATGTGACAAAGTTTTGCGAAGAGGAAGAGTATGACTATCCCGTTATTAAAAAGCAGCTTGCTGATGCGGGCATACCTCTTTTGTATTTGGAAACAGCGCAGCAGGATCACATCAATGAGCAGGCAACCACCCGTATCCAAGCTTTTGCCGAGATGCTTGTCTAGAGAAAAGAGGGTTCATCATGGTTGATAAAAATAGCAAGAATTATAGCCCCGCCCGCGCACGCATGAAGGAAGTTACGGGGGATCTGTATCAAAAAGCGCGCGATGCGAAAGCAGCGGGAAAACCGG
This sequence comes from uncultured Cryptobacterium sp., assembly GCA_900554685.1. Classification (GTDB taxonomy): domain Bacteria; phylum Actinomycetota; class Coriobacteriia; order Coriobacteriales; family Eggerthellaceae; genus Anaerotardibacter. The sequence continues at coordinate 1,007 of USIG01000103.1, read as the reverse complement.
TAGGGTATTCGACCTCGAACTTCATTAAAGAGCTGTTTGAAGTTTTTGATCTCAATATTATTTATCCTGAAAACCACGCTGCTGCTGTGGCGGCTCATAAAGGAGCGATACCTTTTTGCGAAAAGGCGGAAGGGCTAGGCTATTCCATGGATCTTTGCTCCTATGCACGCATCAATTTGGGCTTTATCGAGAGAGATGAAGATTTCGGGTTTGGCCTCGACATTCCAGAACCGGATTTCCTTTGTGTGGGAAACAATATTTGCACGACGGTTATCAAGTGGTATGAAAATCTTGCCTGGAAACTTGATATCCCACTCATTATGTTTGACGTGCCTTACAACACTGATGGCTATTACAAGAAAAGCAAAATTACCTATATGAAAAAACAGGTGCAGGGTATCGTTGAGCAGCTAGAAGAGATTAGTGGAAAGTCTTTTGATTACGATAAATTCCAAGAAGTGATGGAGATATCTGCCGAAAATGGTCGGCTGTTCCAGGAAGCACTCGATCTTATGGGTAAGACCGTGCCTTCTCCGGTAAGCGGTTTCGATGCGTATAACTTCATGGCTTTGATGGTAATCGCGCGCGGGCGTCGTGAGACCACCGAAGTATTACGTATGTATATCGAAGAGCTGAAAGAAAAGATCACCTCAGGCGAGTCGACGTTTAAGGGAGAAGAAAAGCACCGTATCTTGTTCGATGGCCTGTGCTGCTGGCCCTACCTGCGGAGCAATTCTGAGACGCTGGCAGAAAACGGTATCAATTTGGTAGGCACACCTTACTGCGGCAATTATGGAGTGACGTTTGACGACCTCTATACGATGTGCGAGGCCTATGCAAAAACCAACAACGCAACAGGTATTGAGCTTGGACGAGATTATCGCCTAGGGCTTATTGACGACTATCACTGCAATGGTGTGCTGTGCAATGTTATGCGCAGTTGCAAGCCCTGGGTAGGAATTATGTTTGAAATGCAGCGTCAGCTCGAGCAAGCTCGCGGGCTTCCT
>USIG01000102.1 GCA_900554685.1 uncultured Cryptobacterium sp. | reverse complement strand
TCTTCTGAGGATGCCTTTGATGCTGTTCTTGTCTACAACAAACTCAATCCTCGCAGCGTTTTAGTGTTTGCCATTGGTCTGTTGGTTATTGCGGCAGGCTTAGGGTTCTATTTGGTTTCCCTTACTGGTTGGCCACTTCTTGTTATTGGCCTTATCGGGGCACTCGCTGTTGTGCTTTATTCTGCCGGTACTACCCCTATTTCTTATCTTCCTATTGGAGAAATAGTAAGCGGGGTTGTAATGGGAGGATTAATTACCCTAGCAGGATGTTATATTCTCTCAGGAATTTTAGATGCTCGAGTTTTACTTATTGCACTACCCTGCATTATTGGCATCGGAATGATTCTCGCGACTAACAACACCTGCGATATTGAAAAAGACATTCCCGCAAAACGAAAGACCGTATCAGTGATCCTTGGCCGAACTAAAGCAGTTACCTGCTATCGAGGCATGATAATACTTTGGCTGCTGAGCATTGTTGCGCTTGTTGGTATATTTTATGCTCCTGGAATGCCCTTTATTCTCTTGTTAGTTCTTGCTGCCTTCCCTACCATGCGTGCTCTTCTCTCTAATCCTTTAATTCAAAGCTCCCGAGATGGCGCAATGGCTCAAATAACAACACTCAATGTGCTTTTTACTGCCTTTTATTGCTTGGCACTTGCAGCAAGTACCTTTATTACCTGGATATAAAAGAAGGCAATTCGAGGCTTTTTAACCCTCTTATGGCATTGAGATTAGCTTCTTTACAAAGTTCGTCTAAGCTACAAGGTTGCTTATCCGATACCAACCCACTTTCGTAAGCAAGAATCCCCCAAAAATCTCTCGGCGAAAGCCCTCTTTTTTCACGAAGAGCCTCGATGCTTATGTCGCCGGAACGCTTCGCAAGGCGTCTGCCCTCTTTATCGACAAAGAGAGGAACATGCCCAAACTGGGGAATACGGAATCCCAAAAGATCATCGAGATACATCTGACACGGAGTAGAAGAAAGTAAATCACATCCTCTTACCACAGAGGTTATTCCCATTGCTGAATCATCGCATACAACAGCTAATTGGTAGGCAAAAACACCATCGCTTCTACGAATAATAAAATCGCCCCATTCCTGCGCAAGGTTACTTTCATACCTTCCCTGGAATAAATCGTAAAACTGGTAGTGTGCGTCCTTGACCATCACGCGATAGGAAGGATTTTTACGGCATGACTTTATACGACGTTCTTCTTCAGATAAAAAGCGGCAGGTACCTGGATAAACAACGCGTTCCCCTACATGTGGCGCAGAAGCAGCATGTAAATCTGCTCTCGAACAATAACAGGGATAAATCAGCTGTAGATTATCAAGTGTACTAAAACAAGCTTGATAATAATCATCTCGCTTGCTCTGATAAACTACCTCTCCTTCCCAGGAAAAGCCAAGCCATTCAAAATCCCGAAATAATAGTTCGACGAGCTCGGGCTTGCATCGATCTTTATCAAGATCTTCAACACGCATACGCATACTTCCTCCCTGTTGCTTCACTACCAGAAAAGCAATTAAAAAGGAGAAGGCATTTCCAATATGCAACTTTCCCGAAGGAGTAGGAGCAAACCTTCCAACCGGAGTTTTTTCGGAAGGGTTAAAACTATTTACGTCTATCGATGACATGTTTTGTTTTACCTAAAGAACGCTCAATTCCACCAGGCTCAACGAGCTGCACCTCTGAAGACACAAGCATAGATTCCTTTAATGTTTGAGCGATGTGTTTTCTGAAAGCATTCATTTCTTCATAGGAGTCGCTAAAAGCAGAAGGCTCTAGCTCAACGAAAATCTTCATGCGATCAAGACCGGTTGCATTATCAACTTCAATACGATAAAACGGAGTGACACCTTCAATAGTAGAAAGAATATCTTCAACCTGAGAAGGAAAGACATTCGTTCCACGAATAATTAGCATATCGTCGCTGCGTTTACGAACCTTCTTCATACGCGCATGTGTTCTCCCGCATTCGCATGGCTCAGTAATAACGTAGGTCAGATCGTGAGTACGATAGCGAAGAACAGGAATAGCCTGTTTATCAAGAGGGGTTATAACAAGCTCCCCTTCTTCTCCTTCTGCGACAGGTTCTCCCGTAGCAGGATCAACTACTTCCCAAAGAAAATGATCTTCAGCGATATGCTGCATATCTCGACAAGACAGACATTCACCCGCAACACCTGGGCCCATAACTTCAGTTAAACCATAATTATCGGTACAGGTTATATGCATACGAGACTCAATTTCTTCTTTCATTTTAGGAGGACAAGGCTCTCCACCAAAGAGTCCCACGCGTAAGGTTGAATGCTCCCAATCAAAGCCTGCCTTCTCCCCTACTTCACACATATGCAAGGCATACGAAGGAGTGGCAATGAGAACCGTTGATCCATAATCTTCAATCATCTGAAGATGTCGATCGGTATTTCCTGATCCGGCAGGGATCAGCATACAGCCAAGCTTTTGAAGGCCATAGTGAAGCCCAAAGCCTCCGGTAAACATTCCATAGCCAAAAGCCATTTGCGCTCGGTCACCTGGGACAACACCTGCCATAGTAGCAAGTCGCGCAATACATTCACTCCAAACCTGCATATCATGAGTGTTATAACCCACGACAATTGGTTTTCCTGTGGTGCCTGAAGAGGCATGAAGTTCAGTTACTTCATCTAATGGAATAGCAAAAAGTCCATAGGGAAACGTATCGCGAAGAACTGTTTTATCAGTAAAAGGAAGCTTTCTAATATCTTCGAGACTGGTAATATCAGACGGCTTTACGCCCATCTCGTCCATCTTGGTTCGATACCAATCCACTCGCTCATACACATAAGCAACTTGTTTTTTGAGTTTCTCAAGTTGAAGAGAGCGAATATTCTCACGCCCCATGGTTTCGATATCGGGCTGATAAAACCTTGTTTGTAAGGTAGACATAATGTAGAGATTCCTTCCACAAACTCACAACTTGAGACTTACATAGCATGCAAGTATTCTTGCGATTAAGTAAGATAAAGCAACGCTTAAAACTTAACGAAGCTCATCCTGGTCTATAATTCGGACACCTTCATTTCTTAGAAGTTCTTCGACCGCTTGCGTATCATCAACCCTAAAAGCAATATAGGTTGCAATAAGAGAGTAACTATAGGTTAAATTGATTCCCGCTTCTGCAATAATGCCAAAGACGCGAGCTAGTTCGCCCGGCTCATCGATAAGCTCAACACAAACCACGTCGGTAAGAGTAACTGCGGCACCACGATCCTGTAAAACTGCTAAAGCGCGCTCAGGATCGTCGACAATAAAACGAGCAATACCGTAATCACCGGTATCAGAACAACTAAAGCCACGTACACTGATATTCGCATCTTGGAAAATATCGAGATTTCGTTTTAAATGGCCCGGCTTACTTTGAACAAAAACGCTAATTTGTTTGATACTCATTTAGTGCTCCCCTCGTGCAAAAGCGCGTCCATTGCGGAATGCTTCTAAATTGCTCTCAATAGTTTTTGGTGGCACTTTTTCCTGAATTACCTGTTCCCAGGTGGCAGGCGGAAAAGGAAGAGATGCGGAAAGGGCACCGAGCAAAACTACGTTAGCGCATTTAACCGTGCCAGCCTTACGGGCAATTTCGCTTGCAGGAATAAGTGTTGCACCGTAGTTTTCTAAGCGTTTACGTGCCTGAGAAGGCATGGAAGCACGTCCGGTCAAAACTGGCAGAGGTTTGATGGACTCGTCGTTTACCACCAAAGATCCCTCCATCTTCAAAAACGCAATATTACGAAGTGCCTCTACAATCTCAAAAGAGACAATGCTGTCAGCACATCCTTCATCGCACACCATCGTTGAAACTTGCTCGCCAAAGCGAACAACCGTTGTGACAGCGCCTCCACGCTGTGCCATGCCATGAATTTCAGACACTTTACAATCAAGACCCGTTGCTGTGGCAACACGAGCAAGAAGATCAGCAGCAGTGATAGTTCCCTGGCCCCCTACGCCACAAAGAAGAATCGTATATACCTTTGACTCGCTCATTTATCGACTCCCCTCACGTGGTTCTATCGCGCCAAAATTGCAGTATTGACGGCATTGGTCGCATCCAATGCAAAGATCAGGATCAATAGAAGATACTCCTGTCTCAGGATCAGAAGCAATCGCAGGACAACCAAGTGTTTTACAGATACCGCATCCGGTACAATCAGGCGTTACGACATAGGATTTCTTGGGTGATTTATCTAAAAGGACACAGGAGCCCTGAAAAACAATAACATCCAGATCCTCGTTTTGAGTAGCTTCCTTGAGTGCAGAACGGACCGCTTTCATGTCAAAGGCATCAACGCATTGCACGTGATCAACACCTAGAGCCTCTAGAATCCCTGGAAGGTTAAGCTCCCTGCTTGGTCGGTGCTGCAAAGTGATGCCATTAAAGGGGTTACCTTGCTGACCCGTCATGGCTGTAGTGCGATTATCCAAAATACAAATCGTACCTGCACCTTTGTTATAGATTGTGTTGAGCAGAGAAGTAAGTCCCGAATGAGCAAATGTCGAATCCCCGATTACCGCCACAACTGGTCTGTGTTCTCCTTCGAGTGCAAGTTCAAAGCCATGAGCCATAGAAATGGAAGCACCCATATCAAGGGTGGTATCCATAGCGGAAAGTGGAGGCAAGGCCCCTAAGGTATAGCACCCAATATCGCCCGTTACAAGAGCACGAAGGCGCGAGAGCTCTTTAAAAATAATACGATGAGGACATCCAGGGCATAACGCAGGAGGCCTATTAGGCACATCACGTTCCCCTTCACGATGCTGTGGAAGCTCTAATCCAAAAGAAACACGAATCGCATTTGGCGTTAATTCACCATCAGGAGGCAAAGGTGTTGCAAATTCATCAAGCACAATGCCACATGACTTTACTGCGTCTGAAAGATAGGTTGAAGCTTCCTCCACAACGAAAACTTTATCAACCGAATCAGCAAAAGCACGTAATGCCTCTTGAGGAAGAGGCCAGGTAATACCAAGTTTGAAGATATCTGCATCAGGACACGCCTCTTTGACATGCTGATAGACCGATCCAGCGCAAATAATCCCTTGGCGCGAAGAGGAATCCGCACCGTTATGAGAAGCTCTCTCGATCACATTATAGGAGCAGGTTTCCACCCATTTCCGCAAAGAAGAGACCCGTTCCACAAGCACTTTTCGGCGAGGTTTAGCAAAAGCGGGCATCATTACCCATTTTCCAGGGTCCTTCTCATAGGGCTTTTTTTCTACCTTTAAACGCTTGGAAGTCTCAACAGGAGATTTTGTGTGAGAAACACGAACGGTAGAACGCATCATAATGGGTGTATCAAATTGCTCGGAAATATCATATGCATCTTTAGCAAAATGATAGGCTTCAGAAGAATCGGCAGGTTCAAAAACAGGAATCATAGACGCCATAGCGTAGTAACGGGAATCCTGTTCGTTTTGAGACGAAAACATTCCCGGATCATCCGCGGCAAGTAAAAGGAGTCCTCCGTTTACACCGGTATAGGCTGCCGTAAAAAGAGGATCAGCACACACATTTACTCCCACATGCTTCATGGTAACCATAGTGCGAGCACCAGCTGCTGAAGCGCCAACTGCAACCTCGAGGGCAACTTTTTCATTTGGGCACCATTCCGCGTATACCTCGGGTAATTCCGCAAACGCTTCCATGGTTTCTGTGGAAGGAGTTCCCGGATAGGCTGTTCCTATATGACAACCAGCTTCCCAGGCACCCTGGGCAATTGCTTCATTTCCCGAAAGAAGCTTCATACACCTATCTCCTCTTTATTCAGCGTAACGTAAAATAAAACACCCGATTTGAATGATGTCTCTATCTGAGAGCATGGTGTGATCAACATTGGTATTGTTGACCCACACTCCATTAAAGGATTCCGTATCCCTGATAGACCAGCCATCTCCCACACGCTCGAGAAGTGCATGTTGACGTGATACTGTCATATCATTCAAAAAAACTTCGCACTTAGGAGAACGACCAATTGAGGCACGATCCCCCGTTAGCTGATATACCAATCCTTCCTGCTTACCATATAAAACAGTCAAAGTAGGCACTGAGGTAGTTGTGTTAGGTATATCGGCAGCTTCGGGCTCTAACGATACTACCTTAAATTCCTCCGTTGTATCCTGAAGACGATAACCGCAAGCGGCACACGCTTCATCTTGAGGATTAAGCGGACTATTGCATACAGGGCATCGATCCATTTTTCCTCCTTGAAAACTAGTAACTAGT
>USIG01000101.1 GCA_900554685.1 uncultured Cryptobacterium sp. | reverse complement strand
TTGTGATTTCCAGAATCTGCAGTAGTAATAGCTTTATAATGCTCGGAATACTTCTCTAGCTCTGCAAGCAATTCGCGTGTATCAAGATTATGGGTTTTTACATGATCTTTGAATACCATGTAAACCTTTTTAATTGTTGGCGTTTTGCGACGAATAGCGGCCAACCAGTTTCGTGCAAACCCGCTCACATCGTAGTTAGTATTTTTCTCAATAGCATTCCAATACTTTTCATAACAATATTCTTGTTCCTCGGGGTTTAACCCCATAAGAATAAAGTTACGAATCTTATCGCCTTCACTTAAATCAAGACCCGTTGAATTAAGGCTTTCGAAGATACGCTGCGCATCATCATCTTTATCAAGCTTAATATCGATGATCATCAGTTTTTCTATAGCATTCTTCAACTCATCAGCATTTAAGTGGGTTCTTGCTATCCGGTCGCGAAAATATAAGTAGTTCTGAGTAACATTTGATTCTTGGATAAATTTGTTTTCATCACCATCGTAAATGGCCTCAAATGCCGCTTGATCGTCTTTTATAAGCTTTAACTTTAACTTCCGTTGATCTTTATGCCATTTGTCTATCAAATACTCTTCATTTACCATATCCGCAAGATTTTCATCTTCGGAAATAATCACTCCACTTCGAACTTGTTTCACAAGCGATAAAAGCAAAAGATACGAGGTGGTAATTCGCTGTTGGCCATCAATGACCACTCGAACATCACCATCAGCCTTTGAGACAATACTGCCAAAGAAATGTGATTCTGAGCCTTCTACTACCACATCCTCAAGATCATCAAAAAGCTGCTTACATTGCTCAATTTTCCAATCATAATTCCTCTGATAAACGGGAATAACAAAACGAGTTTTAGTACCTTCTAAAAGATTTAATAAGTAGCGTTCCTCGCCCTTCAATGTTTTCTCCTTTTGATGACTAGCATTCAGGCATCCAAAAGCTGACCAAGCTAATCACCTTGCCTCAATCAGCTAATCTTTAGACATGATTTCTAGAAAAATATTACCGTATTCAATAGCAAAAAAACATTAGCTGCCAGTACGTTTGCTCCTGAAACATAGATCATAAAATTCATTTTAGACATTCCAAAATGAAGCCCTTAGAAAGGAAACTCGCAGCAAAAATTCAGATACACGTTGAAACAACAATAAGATTCAAAGTAAATTTTGAAGATACTGGAACAAACTTTATCTAAAGTGCCAATTTTTGTATGCAGTCAAATTTCTATCACTATGTTCAAAATTAACATCTTTACTATTAAGCCGTCATTTATAGCATACTAATATTCATGCGAATAGATAGCTAAGGAGAGCTTATGCAACGTGTCCCTATTGAAGATTTACGAGATACGGTCGCCTTCGATGAAATGGTAACTAATAGTTCCGCCCCTATTATCGTCACAAAAAATGACTACGATCGTTTCGTATGCATCGAAAGCTCTGATTTTAATAAACTCGAACAAGCGGATGCACGCGCCCGTCTCCTTGAGCGCATTATGATTTCTGAACACGAACGTACTGAGAGATTGGGCACCGACGCATTTAAAGCAACAAGAAAACTAAAAGCAAAATATGGACTGTAGCGTAATCATTTAGCCAGCACTTATACCTCGCTCGTTATGGAAGATGCATAACGCATCAGAAAAGAACATAGAAAGTTTCAGCCTCATCAAGATTATTTAGAATAAGCTCTTTGTCTCGCTCTTTAGGAAGTATAGAGCAATATTTCATCCTGCTTAATACGATCATAAAAGCGTGGGTGTAATTCCTCTGGAGGAGCTGAGATTATCTCCACCGACAAAGAAAGTCGCTCCTCAAGTTCTTTCTCTATGTGATATAGATCTTGAATACGCATGCTTTTACCGCAAAGGAGACGAATATCTATATCGCTGTTTGGTGTTTCTTCGCCGCGCGCATACGAACCAAACAGATATGCTTCTTTGACATCGAAGTTTTTTACAACGTCACAAACTACCTTCTTGATTGTATCTTGCGTGGGCATTATTGCACCTCCCTGCCTATTTTGCACCAAGGGCGGCTTAAAGCCGCCCTATTAAGCTACTTGTGACTATTGGCCTCATTCGCCTGAATCGTATACTTCACCATAAGAATTAATAATTGTAAGCAATCCACCTAACAGCGCATCTTCAACTTCACCGTCTTCCTGAAGCGTATCGACCTTCCAAGTATTATCGGACTTGGTTAATGAAATGGTCACTGTATCGGTATAAGATTTTTCCATAGAGTTAATCTTAGAATCCAAGATAGATTCAGCTAATACTGTCAGGTCATCCTCCGAAGCACCAGAGAATGCAAGGGTTACTGCCTGATTCATGTAATCAGACAAGAATGAGCTAAATGCATCCCCCACAGCATACGTAGTGATAGTCACATCAACTGTTGCTGTATCGCCGTTGATCTGTTCGTTTGAAACTTCGTAATCAAATTCCCGCAGCTTTGGCATCAAAGTATTCTGATATAAATCCTGTATTTCCTGAGAACTTACCACAGTAGAATCCTCCTCAGAAGTTGCATCTTCCTGCCAAGCAGAAAGCATCGAAGAAGTATCGCCGCCATATACTTCTTGGATAGATTCAGTATCGTTGTTCTTAATGCCATCTAAAAACTGCTGAGTTACTTCTGTCGGAGAAGGACCCGCACAGCCCGAGAGACCCACTAAGCATAACGACGAAAGTACTGCGATTACCACCAAAGAAATAACTTTAGCAACAAGCGAACTAGAAGATTTAACGTTATCCATCGAATACCTCCCTCTTTTAGTAATAGAAGAAAAGCCTAACATCAAAACAAGAGGTAAAGTACCAAATTTGTTACTTACTAGATGAGTGGATTTTTAGAAATATTCGCTTCATTCCTAGAAACAAATGAAGACATTATTGCGTACCTCAATGCAGCGCTCGATGACGGTGACCCCGCACTTATATCTGCTGCACTAGGCGATATCGCTCGAGCTCACGGCATGACCCAACTTGCAAAAGAAACAGGAATTACGAGAGATGGCCTTTACAAAGCGCTCTCCCCAACAGGAAATCCATCTTTCAGCACGGTTCAAAAGGTCATAGAAGCACTAGGCTATAAACTAGATATAGTTCCTGCTTAAACTAACCCCCCACATACCATCAAAGAGTACGGGTTCAATCAAAAGGGCTGGAGCAAAACTCCATCCCTAGCTCTTCATCATCTGCGTTTTTCTCATCTGGGCGCAATAAGGCTAATCTATGGAACTTTTTGGCAAGAAATGCCGCGCATTCGCTGCAGAAATTCCTATCGTTGCCGAATTATGTAACACCGAAGAAACCTGAGGTGTTATCAGCCCCGAAATACCTAAGGCAAGCAACAAAGAATTAAACACTACCGTAAAGGAATAACCTTGTCTCATCCGTTTTTCTAGAGCAACACTCAATCGTCGAAGTTCGACAAGAGAATGAAGATCATCTGTTACCAGCGCAATATCAGCGGCTTCGCGTGCAATAGCGCTTCCCGCCCCCATAGCAACACTTACATAGGCACGCGAAAGCGCAGGAGAATCATTGACGCCATCTCCCACCATAACTACTTTATGGCCTTCTTCCTGAAGCTTATCTATCGCCCGACATTTATCTTCGGGCAGCATGTCAGCCTGAAAATCATCAACACCTGCAATGCGAGCAATACGCGAAGCACTTCGATAATTATCCCCGGTAAGCCTTACCACACGCTTAAACCCAAGCTGACGAAGTTCATCAAGCACTTCACTAATTTCTTCTTTAAGCGGATCGTCAATATAGATAACGCCACGCAATGCCCCATCGACCGCCAAAAACAACGGCGAAGAGCCTTCAGCCTGACTATGAATTGCATCCAGTTCTTCTTCGGAAATAGGCACTCCCTCGTCCTCGATCACAAAGTGCTCACTGCCTATCAGCACACGAGCACCCTCAAGAGTAGAAACGATGCCATGCGCCACCACATATTCCACTTCTGCATGGCGCTCACGATGTTCTAGGCCTTCCTCAAAAGCCTTGTTTACCACCGCACGTGCAACTGGATGAGGAAAATGCTCTTCCAAGCAAGCTGCCAAGCGTAAAACCTCGTCACGTTCCCAATTGTTATATGCAACAACCTCTCGAACTGAAGGCACCGCCTGAGTAAGCGTTCCGGTCTTATCAAACACGATTGTGTCTGCTTGGGCCATATGGTTAAAATACTTCGAGCCTTTTACCATAAAACCCGCCTGTGCACCTTCGCGCTGAGCAGCCATAACCGCTATCGATCCCGATAAACGAAGTGCGCAAGAATAATCCACCATAAGTGCTGCAGAGGTCTTTTGAAGATTACGAGTAGTAGCTGCAACAATACCTGCTAACAAGAAATTCCATGGCACAAGATTATCTGCCATCTGTTCGATATGGCGCTGATCGCTAGATTTCAATTCTTCAGATTGCTCCACCATCGTAACTATAGAACGTAACTTACTTTCTTCTGGTAGTCCCGAAATCTGGATCAGTACTTCGCCTTCTTCGACAACTGTACCCGCATAAACCGAATCGCCCGACACACGAACAACCGGCATCGATTCACCAGTAAGAGAGCTTTGGTTTACCGCTGCTTCCCCTTTTATCACAGTGCCATCAACAGGAATTTGATGCCCCGTACGCACAACAACGCAATCATCCGGTTGCAAATCACTCAATTCAACCTCGAATTCAGCGTCATCACGCACTACTCGCACCGTTTCAGGAAGAGTAAGCATCGATCGAATAAGGCCGCTTTCCGTTCGTCTTTGCGTATAGTCTTCAAGCGCTTCGCCAACATGAAGCAAAAGCATAGTAGAACTCGAAGTTGCAGGCTCCCCTTGTAAAAGACCCATGGAAATGGCAGCAGCATCAAGAACAGGAACATCAAGCCTTCCAGCTCTCAAACTTTTCAAAGCTGCCCTTACAAAGGGAATTGCCGACCATATAGTCCACACCACCTTAACAGGAGCAGGCAACATTATTCTCCTGGCATAATGAGCAAGAACCATATTGGCAAGCTGCGAAAACAAATGTCGAAAACGCGGCGTGCGAACAAGCATTTCACGCTGATTTACTTTCGTAAGAGTTGCAGGGTCCAGCATATTAAGCTCGTTTAGTACCGCTAGACGGCCTTGTTTGGTTCGATTAAACGTAACTGCGAGCGATCCTGCTTTCGGGTATGCTACGCACGTATATACTGCGGGCAGCGCAAGTAAACGTTCCTCCATCGCGCATGCATGAGACTCGGGTATCTTTCCCCCAACCGAGATGCGAATACGACCTGGAACCTCATGCACGATTGTGAAATTCACAATTCCTACTTTCCGGCTCTGCCATGGCCATGACCATGACCATGGCCACCACGACCAGAACTTTTAGCTGCACCGCTCTTAGAAGCTTGTACCGCAGCCTTTTTCACTTGTTTTGCCGTTTGATCAAGCACAGAAGTAGTTTTTATTTTCTTCGCAGATTTGTCGTCGTTTTCATCTCCTTCTTCTTCATCTTCACTTTGCGAAGTTTCTTGTGTGCTGTTTTCTTCTCCGTCCTCTAATTCCTTAGCATAACCAGCCTCTGCAAGCAGATCATCAAATTCAGCTCGCGCTTCATCCACCATAGTTTGAACTTCTTCTTTAGCACGCATGCCTTGGACAATGCCTTTTACATAAAGCTTTTTTGCCTTTTTGCTACTAAGCGCTTTCACACCGACACTACCCAGCAAGAAGCCAGCCCCTACCAACAATCCTGGATTCATACCCATCTCCTTTACTTTTGAAATGTACACGGCGTTGCTATGGAAATTAACCACAGCTAACTTATGATAAGTATGCACCAAAAGTTATCGTTGGTAAACATTCTGCACCCTCAAACTATCTCAAAAGTCATAGTCTATTTCTGGTTAAATTCCACACGTACCAAACAAAAAAAGCGGAACCACCCAGGTGATTCCGCTTTTGAGCTTTGCTCTGTGCTTCGCTATTTATTCAGCGTCAGCAGCCTCAGGCTTTGGCTCTGGCTCAGCAACTTCGATTTCGATGCCCAGCTCTTCAGCAGCAGCCTTCATAGACAAGGAAATGCGACGACGCTCTACGTTTACGTCCATTACCTTTACCTTAACGGTGTCGCCTACGTGTACTACCTGAGCAGGTGAATCGATGTGCTTCATAGCCATCTCGGAAATGTGTACCAAACCTTCAACGTTTGCACCAAGTTCGATGAATGCACCGAATGGAACAATCTTGGTAACCTTGCCGTCTACAACGGTACCTACAGGATAGGTTTCAACAAGCTTGGTCCAAGGATCCTCGGTGGTCTGCT
>USIG01000100.1 GCA_900554685.1 uncultured Cryptobacterium sp. | reverse complement strand
TAATACATATTATATGCCTTATGTGGTTAATGAAAGATTATATGGAACAAGTTCTTGGTCGCTATTTGGATTATTTAAGTATGCGTTTAATGGTATAGTAGGATTTTCTGTTGCACCTTTAAAATTAGCTACAATATTGGGCTTGATCTAGGTACCGGCTCCGTTGGTTGGGCAGTTACTGACGAACACGGAGATCTTTTTAATTTCAAAGAAAAAACTACGTGGGGAAGTCGCATTTATCCTACTGCAGAAACCGCAGCAGATACTCGCTTAAAACGGGGGCAACGACGCCGTTATGCTCGTAGACGTTGGCGTTTGGACTTGTTGCAAAAACTGTTTGAGGATGAAGTTAACAAGGTCGATCCGGAATTTTTTATTCGGCTGCGCCAGTCGCATTTGCTCAAAGAAGATAAAACTTATTCAGTAATTTTTTCTTCTAAGGGTGCTACGCGACCATTATTTCCTGAAGGCGAAAAAGAAGTTGATTACTATAAACAGTATCCAACCATTTATCATCTTCGTAAGGCGCTTATGGAGATGGATAGTCAAGCGGATATTCGGCTAATTTACTTGGCATTTCATAATATTGTAAAAGCGCGTGGTAATTTTTTGTATCAAGATACTCCTGGTCTAACAGCGCAAAATGCCAATATGGGTGATGCGGTAGAAAAGCTCTGCATAGCCTTGGAGGATTGGTGCGCGCTTCAGAACCTTGAATGTGGTATTCGCAAAAATCAAAAAGATATTCAAGATTTAATGGAAGGTAAAGTTGTTGAAGCTTCCGATAGTAATGCTCTAAAAGAGAGTTTCGATTCAGCAAAGGCAACTCGAAAAGATAAAGCGTCTGTTCTAGCAGGCATGGTAGCTATAGAGCCTGATGAACAGTTTGACACAAAACAAGCAAAAGATGCTTCCAAAGAAATAGCTAATGCTATTTTTGCTTTGAGTGCGAATATGAAAAAGATCTTCATTGATTTAGAAGAGGATCAAAAGATTTATTTAAATAAAGATGATCAAGTAGAAGCTTTCTATTCCCTGTGTCCCGATGATGGAGTTGCGTTATTTGAGGCTCTTCAGTCGGTCTATTCAGCGTATGTGCTGATGGGAATTTTGAAAGGTGCCAATGGTGGCAGTATTTCTAGTTGTAAGGTAGCTGCTTATAATCAATACAAAGACGATCTTAAACTCTTAAAAGGTTTGGTGCGGGAATTTGCGCCAATGAAATACGATGAATTTTTCCGGGGAGATATTTTTGATCCAAAGAAGGGTTTTCGTACACATAATTACAGTCCCTCAACAGCTAAAGGGTATACAAAATACAATTCTGTACGTGGAACAAGCTATGATGACTTTAAAAAAGAAGTAGAAAAACTTTTTAAGGGAACTTTAGCCGAAGACGATAAGCGCTATATAGCTATGATGCAGCGTTTTGCTGAGGGAACGTTTTTGCGTCGTCTTAAAACAAGCGATAATGGCAGCATTCCCTATCAATTACATTTAGAGGAAATGGATGCCATTATTGAAAATCAAAAACGCTTCTATCCGTTTTTGGAATCAGAAAAAGAAAAGCTCGAATCTCTAGTTACCTTCCGTATTCCTTATTACGTAGGGCCTCTTACGCAAAAGAATGCTCGTTTCGATAATCATGGCAAATCGCGTTTTGCTTGGTCACAGCGTAGAGAAGGCCAGGAAAACGCCCGTGTGTATCCATGGAATTGGGAGGGTGTTATTGATCGTAAAGCAAGTGCTGCCAAATTTATGGAACGCTTAACGGGGACCTGTACGTATATTCTTGACGAACCAGTTTTGCCGCGTTGCTCACTTTTATATGAAGAGTATTGTCTTTTAAACGAACTTAATGGCGCGAAAATGAGTGATGATGGCGATACTTGGCATCGTTTTACCTATGAAGACCGAATGGGTATTATCGAGGATCTTTTTAAGAAAAAGAAGGGATCGGTAAAGTATTCTACGGTTGAGGAATGGCTAAAACGCGAAAAGCATCACGCTTTTGTTCATGTTAAAGGTGGTCAAGGCGAAACAGGTTTTGAGTCCAAACTTTCATCATATATGTTCTTTAGAGAGGTTCTTCGTGTTGATGAGATAGATGAAGCAGACATTCCTATGATTGAGGAGCTTATTTGGTGGAATACTTTATTCGAAGATCGATCTATTCTTAAAGAAAGTATCGAAGATAAATATGGCGATCGTTTAACTGCTGACCAGATAAAAGCAATTTGCAAAAAACGATTTACAGGGTGGGGTAGACTTTCTAAAAAGCTACTTTGTGGCGTTAAGGCCCAAACTGATAATGGTCCTTATTCTGTCATGGATGTGCTTCGTGAAGGAAATCCTAACAATAACGCGCGTTCAGAAACCATGGTCTTCATGGAGATCATTCGCGACGATCAGTTTGGCTTTACTAAACTTATCGTAGAAGAAAACAAGAAGCGTATGTCCGATATGGATAACTTTGACGTGAACGATTTGCCGGGTTCACCTGCAGTGAGACGTACCGTTAATCAAGCAAAGCGTATAGTTGATGAAATAGTTGGCATTGCGGGTTGTACACCAAAAAATATTTTTATAGAAGTTACTCGTGATGAAGATGGTCGAAATAAAGGGCATAGAACAAAACGGCGTTATGATGCCATTAAGAATGCGATTTCTACTCTTAAGAAGGAGAAAAAAGAGTATTTTGACAAGGATGTAGCGGATAGGCTAAGTAAGACGAATTCAGCTGAATTAGACAATGAAAAACTTGCTTTGTATTTTATGCAAAACGGCAAGTGTATGTATTGCGGAAAAGATTTGGATATCAATCAGCTTGATAAGTATCAGGTTGATCATATTTTGCCGCAGTCATATATCAAGGATGATAGCTTTGAAAATAAGGCATTAGTTCATGCGGAAGACAATCAGCGCAAATCTGCCTCTATGCTTCTGGATGATTCCATTATTCGCCGGATGAAACCTACTTGGGAGGCGTTGCGCACTGCTGGTTTGATTGGTGAAAAGAAGTTCAAGAATTTAACGAGAGATCATGTTTCCGATAAGGAGCTGGGTGGATTTATTGCTCGTCAAATGGTAGAAACCAGCCAAAGCATGAAGCTCGCTTCTTTGATTTTAGAAAAAGCTTATCCTGATGCTAAGATACGACCTGTTAAAGCGGGTTTCTCTTCGGATTTGCGCAAACGTTTAGAACTTGTGAAATGTCGTGAAATCAATGATTATCACCATGCTCATGATGCCTATTTGGCGTGTGAGATCGGCCAATTCATTACTGTGCGTCACAATAAACTTTATGAGAATCCTATTGGCTATTCCCGTGCGATTAAAGACTTTATAGCCAAACGTGCAAAATATGCTAATGACCACGGTAGAAAAATGAACACATATGGTATGCCGGGGTCTTCAAGCTTTGTTATCTCTAGCTTCTTAACTTCAGGATTCGATGAAGAGACAGGCGAAGTATTTAAAGATGCATGGAGTGCTGACTTGGCTGTTGCTCGTATACGTAAGGCGCTAAGCAGAAAAGACTGTTATATTTCCCGCATGCCCGAAGAGACATCCGGTGCGTTTTGGGATGCTACTATTTATTCTCCTAAACAAACAAAAAAGAAGCTTTCTTTGCCATTAAAGAAGAATCTTGATCCTTTGAAATACGGTAGTTATTCAAGTGAGCAATTTGCTTATTTTGCCTTGTATGAAGCTGGAAATAAAAAGGGTAAAAAGCAAGTTGAGTTTATTGGCATTCCTATTCCAGTGGCCCAGAAAATCAAGAACAAAGAAATTAAACCTGAAGAATATTTTGCATATGACGCTAATAAAAAAGAATTGAAATTCGAAAAAATAGTGCGTACTAGAATTCTTAAATACAGCAAAATTCAATACGGTATCGATGAATACTATATTCCTACTCTTGATGCGGTTTATTCGTCACGCCAGTTAGCTCTAGATGCAAGGTATATGAGTATTGCCGCTCAAATCGAAAAAGAAAAATTTGCTCCCTGCGAAGAAAATGAAAAGAAGATTCTTGAATTTTACGATGTGTTAACAGCTAAGGCATGCACACTTTGTTCTCGGTTTAAGAATGTTAAGTCAATTTTGGAGGAAAATAGAAACTTATTTATTGATCTACCTTTCAACAATAAGTGCTCATTGGTGAAGTCAATTCTGATTTTTTACAGAGGTGGTACAGCAAGGATAAACCTTACTCCTATAAAGGGGTCTGCAAATGCGGGTGGAATCACGAATGGATTTATAAAAAATGATACAAAAAATGTAGTATTTATCGATCAGTCAGTAACGGGTATGTTTGAGAGAAAGACGTACTTATGAGTTTCAGGACGGTGCTTATAGAAAATCCTTGTCGGCTTTATTATCAAAGTGGCTATATGGTGGTGCGTAAAGAAGACGATACGGTAAAGATCCATCTTTCTGAAATCTCATCGGTGGTTCTTCAGACGATGCAAGTAAATATTAGCGCATACCTTTTGTCTGAACTTGCAAAACAAAAAGTGTCATTGGTTGTATCGGATGAAAAATGCAATCCTATAGGGCAATATCTTCCACTGTATGGTGCTCATAATGTAAGTAAGCGTATAGGGGAACAACTTTCTTGGGGTGAGCCTATAAAGAAACGTGTTTGGCAAAGAATCGTGAAAGATAAAATTCATCAGCAGGCGCGTTTTCTTGAAGAAAGGGAGTACCCAGAAGCAAAGGTTTTGTATCAAATTATTCCTGAAGTCCGTTCAGGTGATACTACTAACCGAGAAGCACAAGCTGCAAGAATATATTTTCAGGCCATATTTGGAAAAGAATTCAACCGAGATCAGGATTCTGCAATTAATGCCGCTCTAAATTATGGTTATGCGATTTTGCTTTCGATGGTTAATCGTGAAATAGTCTCTCGTGGTTATTTGACACAACAGGGGATATGCCATCGTAGTGAATATAATGCTTTTAATTTGGCCTGTGATTTTATGGAACCGTTTCGCCCGGCAGTAGATCAGCTTGTAGTGGATTATCTTCCTAGTGTTTTTGATTCTGAGATGAAGCGGGTTTTGGTGGATATTGCCAATAAAGGTGTTTCATACAGGAATGGATCATATCGATTATCTTCAGTTTTGTCTTTGTATATTCAAGATTGCTTAAATGCGCTTAATAAAAAGATAACCGTAGACGAAATAGAGCCTTTTGAGGTTATGTGATGACGGAAGAGCGTGTTCGTTATATGAGACTTATAGTGTTTTTTGATTTGCCTGTAGAAACAAGTGCACAAAGAAAGCATTATCGAACTTTTAGAAAGTTTCTTGTCAAAGAAGGCTATCTGATGTTGCAAGAGTCGGTGTATGCCAAGTTGGTTACTAATGATGGCGCCGCGGGCGCTGCGATCATGCGGCTAAGAAAATAGACCTCCGCAGGGTTTAGTACAAGTACTCAAGGTGACAGAGAAACAATTTGCAACCATGACTTACATTACGGGTAACCGTGAAGCATATAATGAGATAGATACCATGGAAGAGTTTGTAGTGCTATGAAACTTTCTTTTTCAGGGTTTGAGAATGTTTTAGAAATAACTCCAGGGCGAGTTTCCGTTCTGCAGATCGAGTCAGTTTCGCTATTTGCGCGTGTCTGTCAATCTTTAATTTGCCTTGAAGAGAATGAGGCGCCTGAGCCATTTTCTTTGTGGGATGATGATGGGAAAGAATTATCTAGTAAGAAAAGTTTTCTTTCTATTGTGGATCCATTCAATCTGCCTTGGCGTGATCGCGGGTTGCTTTCGGCTTTGTTTGAACAAATCGACGAGCGTATGAGAGAGGATGAGATAATTAGAAGACAGATAGAAGCAACTCATCAACAGTTTGAACATCTAGTAAATAACTTAAGTCTAAGATTAAATGCAAATTATTCATTTGGGCTAGAATGGGATATGACCCAATCGTTGAAAGCTTATTCATTTGGTATAGATAGAAGTGATTCTATTTCGCTCTTTGATAATTTGATACGATTTATTGAATTTGTCCACGATATTTGCTATAAGAAAGTCCTTTTGTTTGTTAATCTCGAAAAATTTCTGACAAAAAATGAACTTTTAGAATTGGAATCTCAGCTATTTTTTCATAATTTATCGGCCCTTTTTCTTGTGCAGGGTAGTAAGGAAATTCCTTTCTTGAATTCTAAAAAACTGTTGATTGATCAGGAGTTTTTCGAGTTTTTATCATAATTCTAGTTGGTTTGTCTGTCCTTGTGCAGATAGGAATTTGTTCCAATCGGTTTTGGAGCAGTGACAAACTGACTGGTAGTCAAACTAATCGATATTCTGCTGATCCAGCATTGCGTTTTGGAGCAGTGACAAACTGACTGGTA
>USIG01000099.1 GCA_900554685.1 uncultured Cryptobacterium sp. | reverse complement strand
ATTTTGGTGCTACTGCTGCAGCGTTTGTGGGCTTTGCGCTATTTCCTCTTGCTGATGGTTGGAAATGGATGCTTGGTAGTGCCGCTGTTCCGTGCCTTATTCTTCTTATAGGTCGACATGATATTCCCGAATCTCCATTGTGGTTGCGTGCAAAAGGACGCATTACTGAAGCACGTGAGGTTATGAATCGTGTTTACGGCGAGGACGTTGACTTTAATGATGAAGAGCAAACAGGTCGCACGAGTCTTCGACAGCTATTCAAGGGTGGCTATTTAAAGCGAGTAATTTTCGTTGGCCTTATGATTCTCTGTCAGGTAGTTCCGATGTATGCCATTTATACGTTTGGGCCTGATATTATGACTGCTTTTGGCTTAGGAGAGGGCCGCGAATCTATTTTAGGAGAAGCTGCAGTAAGTCTGTTCTTCCTGATCGGAACGTTTCCTGCCATGTTTTGGCTTAATTCGGTTGGTCGTAGGCCGCTTCTTATTGGCTCGTTAGCTTTTATGGCAATAGGACTCATTATTTTAGGAGTATTTCCGAGCGCTCCCTTCATTGTTGTTATTTTTGCTTTTGCGCTTTATGCCTTTTTCAGCGGCGGACCTGGAATTCTGCAATGGCTCTATCCCAATGAGCTTTTCCCAACAGCCGTACGCGCTTCGGCGGTGGGAATCGCAATCTCAATTTCTCGCGTGGGAACCATTGTTTCAACGTATGGGGCACCAATTATGCTTGAGCAATGTGGGGTAGGCCCTACAATGCTTGCTGCTGCTGTACTAGTTGTTTTTGGTTTGGTTCTTTCTATAATCATGGCACCCGAAACTCGAGGCAAGTCATTGGCTGAGACAAGCAAATTAGGCAATTAAATGGACTGAACAAGTCAATTGGGTCATTAAGTGAGCCGAACAAGTTAATCGAGCAAGTTAATTAAGCAATTACGTAAGCTGTTTTTTGTCAAAAGTGTTCGAATCGGGGGAAGTGTTACAGGAAGATAATCTCATGCAGGTAATTAACCGTTAAGTTTTTGTACCGAGTCATGAAGACCTCACGATACTTGTCCACAAT
Source organism: uncultured Cryptobacterium sp. (assembly GCA_900554685.1). GTDB lineage: Bacteria > Actinomycetota > Coriobacteriia > Coriobacteriales > Eggerthellaceae > Anaerotardibacter. The sequence goes on along the minus strand of USIG01000099.1, from coordinate 5,364 downwards.
CTCGTATCCTGGGACAGAAAAATCCCCCGATTCGTCGTGTTTTGACAAAAATGAGGGTCGTCCTTGGCCTAAGGTGTTTTCCTTCGTGAGGAAGGCGTTTTTTGGCTTCAGGATCAAATTGATAAAGAAAATTCTTTTCCATTTACCGAGCAATTTAGCTTCCCCCGCGATCATAGGGGAGAGGTTCAACTCTTTACGACTAGAGTAGATACATCGCCATTCGGGCGATTTTGTGTATCGGTTCCAGAAGAGGTGGATGCCCATGGAAATACTTGGATTTCTTATCCTGTTTCCGCTTGTGATTGCGGCCTTACTGATGATCTTTAGAACATCTAAGCCCCGCAATGTCATTGTGTGCATTGGTTCAGCGGCAATAGCCGTTGCTTCGATCGCGCTTGTTGTCGTGAATATCGGTACAACAGGTACTTATTTTTCGTTTGAATCAGTGTATGTGGACTACATTTTCCTTGGGGTTGACGTGCTTATTGCGATCACTATCATCGCCTTTGCATTGAAGTATCGCAACGTTCCTGCATTGGTACTGGCACTAATTCAAATTATTGGAACCCTGGTATATGAGTTCATGTTTGCTCAAGGTCTTGAGTGTACACGAAGCTTATATATCGATTCATTGTCGTTAATCATGGCGCTGATAATTGGTATTGTAGGTACCGGAATTTGTGTGTACTCAATCGGTTACATGCATGATTTTTATTTTGGTATCCATCATCCTGAAACAGAGATGCCCGATCGCAGACCAACTTTCTTTGCCTTAATGTTTGTTTTTCTCTCGGCAATGTATGGCATTATCTTTTTCAATAATTTGGTTTGGCTTTTCACCGCTTGGGAAGTTACAACGCTTTGTTCGTTCTTGCTCATTGGGTTTACTAAAACTGATGAGGCTATTCGTAATGCATTTCGCCAGATCATCATGAATCTGGTTGGCGGTATTGCATTCTTGGCTGCTTTGTTCTATTTGGCAATTCAGCTTAGCTGCATTGACTTTATGGACTTTATTGTTTTTGGCACTATTGCACCTACGTATGTGGTTCTACCTCTTACCTGTCTGAGCTTGGCGGGTATTACAAAAGCAGCGCAAATGCCTTTCCATACCTGGCTTTTAGGAGCGATGGTTGCACCCACGCCAACTTCTGCGCTTCTGCACTCTTCTACCATGGTTAAAGCGGGCGTCTTTATGCTTATAAAATGCGCTCCTATTTATGCCGTCTCATTTGCCCCTTCTATCCTGGTGATTTTAGTTGGTGGCATCACGTTTCTTCTGTGTTCGATGATGGCAATTTCTCAGTCAAACGGTAAGCGTGTATTGGCTTATTCCACCGTTGCAAATCTTGGCCTAATTACTGCGTGTGCGGGCGTAGGAACTGCTGAGGCTATTTGGGCTGCAATTCTGTTGGTAATCTTCCATGCAGTTGCAAAAAGTCTTTTGTTCCTTTGTGTTGGAACTGCCGAGCATCATATTGGTTCTCGTGATATCGAAGATATGGACCTACTCTTCGAGCGCATGCCTCGTTTATCGCGCATGATGATTGTCGGCATAATGATTATGTTCTTAGCACCGTTCGGTATGCTTGTTGCAAAATGGGCAACCTTAGTATCGTTTGTTGACACGCGTCAATTTGCACTTTTGTTGATGCTAGCCTTTGGCTCTGCTGCCACTTTTATGTTCTGGGCAAAGTGGCTTGGCAAACTTGCAGGTATTACTGGTACGCCAGAGAGCATTGAAAAAACCGTTCATTGGAGCGAGTGGATTGCGACGATGACCTTTACCATTCTTGCTCTTGTTTGTTGCGCAACCATTCCATTAATGTCTGACTACCTCATTGAGCCTTATATTGCTTCAGTTCTTGGTATAGCCATTCAGCCTATTCTGGATGACGATCTTTATATTGCCGCAATCATCTGCCTAGTAATGGCTGTCGTCCTTCTTGGTGGTATGCGCAAATTCAAGAAAAATGTTCATGTTGCTGACGCATATCTTTCGGGAATTTCTGTCGACAATGCGCAACGAACGTTTGTTAATTCGCTCTCGCAGCCTACTGCGGCAACTGCACGAAACTGGTATCTTGAGCCAGTTTTTGGAGAAGCGAAGATTCGTCCCATTGGAACAATTGCTTGCTATTTGCTTTTAGCTGCTGCATTTGTTTGGGCGGTATACGTAACTGCTACCATCGGGATTTTTTAGGCAAAGGAGATACTGAATGAATACGATAATTTCAATTCTTATCACGCTTCTTGCCTCGGTTGTATTTGCGGTTGTAGCAACGGTTCTTGGCTGTTTGCTTGCTGGTCTTGACCGAAAGGTTACTGCTCGTATGCAAGGTCGTGTCGGACCTCCTTTGCTTCAGCCTTATTACGATGTAAGAAAACTTTTTTCTAAAGAAAATTCTGCAGTTAATAGTGCGATTGGAACCTATATTTTCTGGGCTTTGATTTTTACTTTCATTGCTGGTGGTGTTTTCTTTAGTGGTGGCAATTTACTGCTTTGTATTTTCATTGTCACCTTAGCTGAAATGTTGTTTATCATGGCTGCGTACGCTGCTCGATCTCCCTATGCTGAAGTTGGAGCACATCGAGAAACTCTTCAGGTAATGGCCTACGAGCCCATGGTATTGCTTTTAGCCGTTGGCTTTTTCTTGGCAACGGGAAGCTTTAATGTCGCAACCGTGCTGCATCTTGAATATCCTATTATCGGACCTGCTCTGGGTGTGTTTTTAGGCTTGCTTTTTATCCTCACGATTAAGCTTCGTAAGTCTCCTTTTGACTTATCGTATTCTCATCATGCTCATCAGGATTTGGTTAAGGGCGTAACCACTGAAATGTCGGGTAAGGTGCTTGGCCAAGTTGAGATTATGCACTGGTGTGAAAACATTTTGTTCTTAGCATGGGTTGCAATGTTTTTTGTCTGGGCCAATCCTGTGTGTATTCCTGTTGTTATTGTTGCTCTCGTGCTTATCTATTTGCTTGAGATTTGGATCGACAACAATTTTGCCCGCGTGAAATGGCAGCTTCTTTTGAAGTCTGCTTGGGTGGTAACACTTGTATGCGCAGGTATTAATATTGGGTTACTTATTTATCTGTAAGGAGAAGATATGTCTGCAATTTCTAAATCTCCTTGGATTATTCACTATGACGGTTCAAGCTGTAACGGCTGTGACATTGAGGTTCTTGCTGCGCTAACTCCTCTTTATGATGCCGAGCGTTTTGGCGTTGTTAATACTGGCAATCCTAAGCATGCTGACATTTTCCTGGTAACGGGTAGTGTGAATCAGCGCAATATTAGCGTCATTCAAGAGATTTATAACCAAATGGTTGAACCTAAAGTGGTAGTTGCTTGTGGCGTATGTGCGTGCTCTGGTGGCATATTCCATGATTGTTATAACGTCATTGGCGGTATTGATCAGGCTATTCCGGTCGATGTGTATGCTCCGGGATGTGCGGTAAGACCCGAGGCCATTATCGATGCGGTTGTTCAGGGTGTTGCAGTTCTTGAAGAGAAGGCAAAAAAGCTGGCTGAACAAAAGAAAGGTGCCTAGTTATGTCATTAAAACAAGACTTTCGACCCTTGGCACTTGATAAGCTACTTGATACGTGCAAGGAATATAAAGAAAAAGGTTATCGTTTTGATCAGCTTCTTCCTAAGCTTGAACGAGACAATACGATAACGCTTATATACACTTTTGTAATGGGCGAAGAAATTGTAAATTTCAAAATCGGCGGAATCATTAAGGATGAGACGGTCGTTCCGTCTGTAACAGAGCTCTTCATTTCTGCTTTTGTCTTCGAAAATGAAGCCCATGAGCTCTATGGCGTCAATATTGAAGGCAATGTTTTAGATTTCAAGGGCAACTTCTATAAGTTCGCTGATGGAGTTGACGCTCCGATGACTATTATCACTCCTGAACAACTTGCTGCTCGCGAAAAGGCAGCAAAAATTGCTGCGGCAAAAGCGGCCCGTGAAGCTCGCGCTAAAGCTGCGCAGTCAGAAGATGGTAATACCAAGGTTTCTTCCGCTACGCAAGCTGAAACAAACAATCGTGCTGAAGAACTTGAAGCAAAGCTTGCGGAAATGGATCCTGAAAAAGCAGCTAAAGTTCGGGCTGCTATGGAAGCCAAAGCGAAACGCGCTGCAAAGCAAGCTGCCGCAAATCAACAAGAATCTAAGGAAGGGGAGTAGAGATGGGAAAAGCACAAGTAATACCCTTTGGCCCCCAGCATCCTGTTTTACCAGAACCCGTACATTTAGATCTTGTCGTTCAGGATGAAACGGTTGTTGATGTTTTGCCTCAGATCGGATTTATCCATCGAGGGCTTGAGAAGCTTGTTGAAACACGCGATATCCACCAATACATCTATGTTGCTGAGCGCATTTGTGGTATTTGCGCTTTTGGACATAGTTACGGTTATGCTCAGGCTGTTGAAACCCTTATGGGTGCTGAAGTGCCAAAACGTGCTGAATATTTGCGTACTATTATGCATGAGCTTTCCCGTATCCATTCACATCTTTTGTGGATGGGCTTGGCTGCTGACGCCTTTGGGTATGAGAGCCTGTTTATGCACACCTGGCGCTTGCGTGAACGCATCCTTGATATTTTCGAAGCTGTAGCTGGTGGTCGCGTTATTCTTTCCTACACGCTTCTTGGCGGCGTTACCAAAGATATTGATGCGCCAATGCTCCAGTCAATTAAGGATACGCTTAACGGGTTGAAAAAAGAGTATGGCGAGATCTGCAACGCTTTTTTGAAGGATTCATCGGTAAAGAATCGTACTGTTGGCGTTGGGGTAATCGACGAAGAGCATGCTTTCGAATATGGCATGGTTGGTCCATTTGCTCGTGCAAGCAATGTTAACAACGATGTTCGCTGTCTCGGTATTGGTGGCTACGGCGATCTCTCGTCTTTTGAACCTATCATGGATACTGCTGGCGACTGCTATGCTCGTGTGAGAGTTCGTGCCCTTGAGGTATTACAGTCAATCGACATTGTTAATGAGCTGATTGATAAGATCCCGGATGGTCCTGTTCATATTCCTGTTAAAGGCGCTCCGGCTGACGGTTCTGAAGCGTGCAATATTTTGGAGCAACCTCGCGGTGAAGTATTTTATTACTGCAGTGGTAATGGTACGAAAAATCTTGAACGTATGCGCATTCGCACACCAACTTCGCAAAATCTTGCAGGTATGACTATGGCCCTCAAGGGATGCGAAATAGCGGATGTCAATATGATTGTTCTTTCAATTGACCCTTGCATTAGCTGTACGGAAAGGTAGGAGCGAAATGGGTGGTTTTAAATTAGGAAAGATGACCCTTCGCTCGTTGTTTAAGAAGCCGGAAACCATTCGGTATCC
>USIG01000098.1 GCA_900554685.1 uncultured Cryptobacterium sp. | reverse complement strand
AGGCTCTTGAAGAGAATAATTTGGTTCCTCTGCAGCGTCCTGATTATGAGTATGAGCTTGATTTGGTTGAAGACCACAAGCCCTTCAACTTCACCGCTACCATCCTGGTAAAGCCTGAGCTTGAGCTTTCAAGCTATGAGCCTGTTGAGGTTGAAATTCCTTCAACTGAAGCAACCGAAGAAGAAATCGATGCTCAGATTGAAGAGCTTCGCAACTACTATCATGACTTCAAAGATGCAAACGCCAACACCAAGGTAAAGCCTGGTGAATTCGTTGAACTTACCATGACGGTAACCAACGAAGCAGGTGAAGAGGTATCCGCCCTTTCTGCTGACCATCGTCTCTACGAATTGGGCAAAGGCGTTTATCCTGCATCCTTTGATGCTGAACTTATCGGTCTTAAGAAGGGTCAGGAAAAGAGCTTTGATCTTGATTTGACCGATGATGATTCTTTGATTACTTCCAACCTCGAAGAAAAGGGTATGTTCCACTTTGAGGTAAAGGTTGAAGTTATCAAGCATAAGGTTGTTCCTGAGGTAACCGAAGAGTGGGCTAAGGAAACCTTTGGCTTTGAGGGTCTTGATGATATGCGCACCAAGATTGGTGACAGCATTAAGGGCCAGAAAATGGCAAGCGCTCCTCGCCGTAAGGAAAACGAATGCCTGATGGCTTTGGCAGAGCGTCTTGAAGGTGAATTGCCTGAGGTTATGTGCAAGACTCAGGAAACCCGTCTTTTGCAGGATTTCTACGGACAGCTTTCCCGCATGGGTCTTACGTTTGACCAGTATCTCAAGACCATGGAATTGACTGCTGATAAGTTCGAAGAGGACAACAAGAAGCAGGCAGAAGACATGGTTCGCCAGGATCTTGCTTTGGACGCATGGGCACGTCACTTCGACATTGTTGCAACTGAGGATGAAGTTCATGCTGAATTCACCTCTGCAGACCTTGATGATCCTGATGCTATTGAAGCAGAATGGCGCAAGGAAGGCCGCCTGCCTATGATTCGCGAAAGCATTGTTCGTGCAAATGCCCTGCGCGATGTGGTAGCGAAGGCGAAGGTAAGCGAAGTTGTAGAAGCAAAGGTTGAAGAGTAAGTAACTACCATTCATAGTGCCGCAGCATACGTGTGATACTTGCGGAATTTGTTTTTGTAGTGATAATAGGGGGCAATCATCGCATACGTGCGGTGGTTGCCCTTTTATAAACATAAGACATATTGGATGTTGCGGTACAAGGCGCAACAAACACGGATGAAACGAGGCTAGGTATATGTATCAAAATTCAACTCATGCAGCACTCATCCCTTACGTTATTGAACAGTCTCCTCGTGGAGAACGCAGCTACGACATTTACTCTCGCTTACTCAATGAGCGTATTGTTTTCTTGGGCGAAGCGATTGATGATGCGGTAGCAAATACCGTTGTCGCACAGCTTCTTCACTTGGAATCTGCGGATCCTGATAAAGATATCTCACTCTACATCAACTCTCCCGGAGGTTCAGTTTCTGCTGGCTTGGCAATCTATGACACCATGCAGTACATCAAGTGTGATGTATCCACCATTTGCATGGGTATGGCAGCTTCTATGGGCTCTGTTCTTCTGTGTGCAGGTGCTCCTGGAAAGCGTATTATTCTTCCTAATGCTCAGGTAATGATTCACCAGCCTATGGGTGGTTCTGGTGAGCGCACTCAGCAGACCGATTTTGAAATTCTTGCTACCGAAATGAAGAAAACCCGCGATCGCCTTGAAGGCATTATCGCAAAGCACTCTGGTCAGCCTGTAGAAAAGGTTCACGCAGATTCTGAGCGTGACAATTGGATGACCGCCGAAGAGGCATGTGCTTACGGTTTGGTTGACAAGGTGGTAGCTTCCCGTTTCGCTACAAACGAGAAAGCAGAATAAGCATGGCAGACCAGTCCGGTAATATTCCTTCGACACCTTCAGAGATTCATTGCGCTTTTTGCGGAAAAACCCCTGATCAGGTTAATGCTATGATCTCGGGCCCCAATGGCATTTATATCTGCGATGAATGCATTTCTCTTTCCGCGGAAGCCATGATGACCGATCTCAATATGCGCGGACTTGAATCTGATGCGCTCAATCAGGTTCTTAAAGTTACGGCAGATATCGATGAGGAAGATACTAAACACGATGAATTTGTGTTGAGCGATCTTCCTACACCACGCCAGCTCTTTGAGCAGCTTTCCGAACACGTTGTTGGTCAAGATGAGGCAAAAAAAGCACTTGCTGTTGCTGTGTATAACCACTATAAGCGCATCAGCTTAGGTGAACATGCGCAGGAAGGCGATGTGGAAGTAGCAAAAAGCAACATTATGCTCCTTGGTCCTACGGGATCTGGTAAAACCTTGCTCGCGCAAACCTTGGCACGAACTTTGAAGGTGCCTTTTGCGATTGCTGATGCAACAACGCTTACTGAAGCAGGATACGTTGGCGAAGACGTCGAAAATATTTTGCTGAAGCTTATTACCGCTGCTGATTTTGATATTCCACGTGCTGAAATTGGCATTGTTTATATCGACGAAATTGACAAGGTTGCACGCAAGGCCGAAAACCTCTCCATCACCCGTGATGTTTCGGGCGAAGGTGTTCAGCAGGCCCTTTTGAAAATCATCGAAGGGTGCGAGGCAAGTGTTCCTCCTCAAGGAGGACGCAAGCATCCTCAGCAGGAGCTTATCCATATCGATACCACCAATATCCTATTTATCTTGGGTGGTGCTTTTGTGGGATTGCCCGATATTATTGCTGAGCGTGTGGGTAAGACAAACATTGGTTTTGGTTCGGAAATGCCCGAATCAAAGCGCGCTGCTGATGCGGAACTTCTCAACCAGGTGCTTCCGGAGGACCTTCACAAATACGGTATGATTCCTGAATTTGTTGGTCGTATTCCGGTTATCACCTCTTTAAAGGAACTTTCCAAAGAAGATCTCGTACGTGTTTTGACTGAGCCAAAGAATGCTTTGGTAAAGCAGTACAAGGCAATGTTTGCTTATGAGAACGCAGAGCTTATCTTTGAGGATGAAGCACTTGAGGCGATGGCATCGCAAGCGATTGACCATCAAACAGGTGCGCGTGGTTTGCGCAGTATTTGCGAGCGCGCCTTGCAGGATGTGATGTATGAGCTTCCTGACCACAAGGGAGCAAAGCGAGTTGTTATTCGTCGAAGCGATATCGAAGGTACTACAAAGCCGGAAATCGAACAGATAGATACCGCAACCGTGCAAAACGATACCGAAGAATAAGTAGCTATACTTGATTCGAGCGCTTGTGCCGTATGGTAAAAGGGCAGGCGCTCGTTTTTTGTGTAGTAAACGAATAAGTAGTGAAATAATAGACAGTGCTACCAACGCTGTTACCGTAAAAGAAATAAAGGAAGGAAGGATTCCATGTCGTCAGACAAAAAAAGCGAAATGTCGGCTTATGGCGATTGGGAAAAGCCGCTTTTCGATGCCTGGAAAGAACAAGGGTATTTTTCTCGTACGCCTGGATTTGGCAAAAACGGATCAGATACCTACACCGTGGTAATTCCTCCTCCCAATGTCACGGGTATGCTGCATATGGGTCATGCCCTCAATGACACTATCCAGGATACGTGTGTTCGCCATGCACGTATGCAGGGTTATCAGACTCGTTGGATTTTGGGTACCGACCATGCGGGTATTGCAACGCAGACTAAGGTTGATAAAAAACTGGCCGAAGAGGGAATTTCTCGTTTGGAGATCGGACGTGAAAAGTTCTTGGAGGCATGCTGGGATTGGCGTGAAGAGTACGGCAATACTATTGTCTCGCAAATTGCGGGTATGGGTTGCTCCTGTGATTATTCGGATGAAAAGTTCACCATGTCGCCTGAGTACGCAAAAGCGGTACGCAAGGTATTTTGCGATTGGTATCACGACGGTCTGATCTATCGTGGTCGTCGTATTGTGAACTGGTGCCCTTCCTGTACGACTGCTATTGCTGATGATGAAGCGGAATACGTCGATGAAAAAGGTCACCTGTGGTATCTGCGCTATCCTCTGTCGGAGCCGGTTGATGGCATTGAATATCTTGTGGTAGCAACCACGCGTCCTGAAACTATGCTAGGTGACACCGGCGTTGCGGTTTCTCCTAAGGACGAGCGCTATAAGAACCTGATTGGCAAGACGATTGATTTGCCAATCGTTGGACGCAAGATTCCTATTTTTGCTGATTACTACGTTGATTCTGAGTTTGGTACTGGTGCGGTGAAAACAACGCCTGCACATGACCCCAATGACTATGCAATGGGTCAGCGTAATAACCTTGAACAGATCAATATCTTTGACGAGCATGCGGTTGTCGTTGAAGGGTATGGCAAATTCAGTGGCATGACGCGTGATGAGGCGCGCGAGGCTATTGTTGCTGAATTTGAGTCGCTGGGTCTTTTGGATCATGTTGAAGAACATGACCACTCGGTTATGACTTGCTATCGCTGCCATACCAAATTGGAGCCATGGCTGTCTGAACAATGGTTTGTTGCGGTAGACCGCTTAAAGGAGCGTGCGGCTCAGGTTGTTGAAGATGGGGAAGTGCAGTTCCATCCTGCTCGTTGGAAGCAAGTTTATCTTGACTGGTTGGCAAACCTTAAAGACTGGTGTATTTCCCGTCAGCTTTGGTGGGGACATCGCATCCCGATGTTTTATTGTGATTCCTGCGGATGGGAAGATGCCTTGATGGAGGATGCCGAGGTGTGTCCAAAATGCGGTGCTCCGCTCCGTCAGGATGAAGACGTTCTGGATACCTGGTTCTCTTCTCAGCTGTGGCCTTTCGCTACTCAAGGTTGGCCCGAGACCAATGAAGAGCTCGAAAAAACCTATCCTACCCAGATGCTCTCCACTGCACGTGACATCATGGGTCTGTGGGTTGCTCGTATGGTTATGTCATCGCTTTACTTTACTGATCAGATTCCCTTCAAGGACGTTATCATCCATCCAACGGTGCTTGCAGCAGACGGTAAGCCCATGTCGAAAAGTCGTGGCAATGGCGTAGATCCGCTTAAACTGATGGAAAGCTATGGCGCCGATGGTATGCGCTTTGGTCTGCTGATGCAGGTTACCGGCGCTCAGGATTTGAAGTTCAATGAGAATAAACTGGTAAGCAGCCGTAACTTCGCAAATAAGATTCGCAACGCAGCACGTTTTGTCATGATGAATCTTGATGACTATACGCCTGGCGAACCGGAGCCTACTACTCCTGCTGACCGCTGGATTTTCTCGCGTTTGGCTCGTTTGGTGGCATCGGTTGACGAAGCGTATAAGGAATACGAATTCAGCGACATGACACGCGAGCTGTATGCCTTTTTCTGGAACGAATTCTGCGACTGGTATATCGAACTTTCCAAGCCTCGTTTGGCTGCAGGCGGCCAGGATCGCGTTGCTTGCCAGCGCAATTTGGTATTCGTGCTTGATACTGCATTGCGCCTGTTGCATCCCGCAATGCCTTTTGTAACCGAGCAAATCTATCAGGATATGCCAGGAGAAAAAGAATCTCCGTATTTGATGATGGCTTCATGGCCCGATGCCGAACAGCTTGCTAGCTATATTGATCCTGCAGCAGAACGAGCATTGGCAATTGTTACGCAAAGCGTATCGGGTATTCGTTCTATTCGTGCTCGCTATGGCATATCTCCTAAGACTAAGCTTGAAATGGTTGTTAAGGCACAGAGTGCTGAGGCAGTTAAGTTGTTTGAAGAACAGCAGGATCTCATCATCGCATTGGGCAACGTTGAGGTAGCCGAAGTTTCTGAAACTGCCGAAAAACCTGCTGAATCCACCATGCGTCTTGCTGATGATGTTGAGATCTATGTTGTTTTGAGTGGCTTGGTTGATTTTGCGGCAGAGCAAGCACGTTTGGAAAAAGAACTTGGTAAGCTTGAAAAGGACCGAGTGAAATTTGACAAGAAGCTCTCCAATCCTGGATTCTTGGCAAAGGCTGCTCCTGAAATTGTAGAAAAAGACCGTGCTAAGTTAGCCGATATTGTAGACCGCATGGATCGTCTTCAGGCAGAACTGGCAGAAATGAAACAGGAAGGATAAATGATGAGCGAGCTCTTATCCCAGATTATGACACCAGAGGTTATGGGCGCTCTGAGTGTTATTGTTATCCTCTTTGTAATTCTCTACGTACTTTCTATTTTTTGGTCAGTACGTGATGCTTCTCTGCGTGATATTCCTTGGGCCTTAGGCCTGCTTTCCATTATCCCTATTGTGGGTTTGGTGGCATATTGCATGATTCGTCCTGCTTTGCTGAAGTCTGATCGCGAGGAACAGGATCTTGAAATTGCTTTGAAGCGTCGTGAGCTTATGCGTTATGGCGATTGCGCCAACTGTGGCTATCCCGTCGAGGAAGACTATGTTATGTGCCCTAATTGTCATCAGCGTTTAAAGAATTTGTGCCCAACGTGTCATCATGCCCTTGATCCTTCGTGGTCGGTATGTCCTTATTGCACCACTCCTATTGGGGGAGGCAAACATTAAGCCTGCGTAACCTTTTTAGTTTTGCTAGAAGATTGCGCCAAATGTGATATGGTGAAGCGAGC
>USIG01000097.1 GCA_900554685.1 uncultured Cryptobacterium sp. | reverse complement strand
ATTCATACGCACTAAAGCATCTTGATAGCTTTTCATGAACTCCATACCGCGTCCACCCATCATGTAGAACATGCAAAGGATAGAAATAGCCACCGGTACCAAGCACGCAATTCCTAAACGCCAATCAAACACAAAAAAGAGAACAAGCATGCCAAGAATCATGGCAATTGAGCCTGCCGTATCCGGAAGCTTATGGGCAAGAAGTCCTTCTGTCTCCGCTGCACAGCCATCCACCACACGACGTAATGCTCCAGAGGCATGCGTATCGAAATAACCAAGCGCGGTGTTCATTAAGTGCTCGGTTGTTTGCTTGCGCATATTTGATGCACATCGAAAGGCTGCAAGATGGGTACACATCAAAGCGGCAAAGTAAAACAGAATAGATACCACGGCAAAAACAAGAGCAATCCAGCCATACATCCCAATATTGGTTGCGGCACTCCAATTTGGTGCTACTACAAGCAAGTCCCGTGCCACCAACCAGATGCAAAGATACGGAATAAAGCTCATGAGCATTGAAAAAGCCGATAACCCACAACCGAGATAGGTAAGAATTTTCCTTCTTCCCGCAAAATCCAAAAGCTGCGCAATGCTTCCTCGTTCTTTCGTTTTTTGCGGCGCTTGCCTACCCTGATCTTCATTCAGAAAATCTGAGCTAGCAGCATCAGCATTACCCGAGTTGCTTGTTTGTGATTGATTAGCCAAAGTGTTACTCATGTTCACCTCCCCTTTCTTCACGATATTTACTGAAATATCATGTTCTTGATTGTTAGACACGGGTAACTTATCATTACGATAAAACTTCAAAGCTTAAGCCGTTACATTGTGGACGATTTCGAAATTCACCATCTAAAACAAAAGGAAGTGCTTACCACGCATGACTGTACTCTCAGAAAAGATCACTGCTCCCCTTCGCACTTTTATTGAGCCGCAGATCGAACAATTAGATATACGCTTGCGTGCCATACCGTGCGGGATATTAGGTACCGTTTCTCCCCATAAAGGAAAAGGTTATGTATGGGCTGTTGATTTTGAGGGAGATTGTCTGCTTTCTATCCATCACTTGGTATTGAATAAAGCTCAATCCTTAGAAGAGCGACCTACCACTTATAGCTGTATTTGTTCTGTATCCCAGGCAACCGTTGAATCGTCGAAAGAATTCCTGCCCATTTCTCATCCGCGCCCTGAGGAAAATATCTGCACCTTTTCTAACGAAGGGGGCGAGGTATCCTGCACCCTTGAAGCCCATATCCCCTACGATTCTATAAGCATTAGTTATACGCCCTCATTCTTTAAGAAATTAGAACAACGATTTCCAGGAGAGTTTAAAGATCTACCACAACGAATGAACACCCTTAAACCAGATATGCTTCCCGAAGAATTAAAATCACTTCTGCGAAGTCTTGATCCAACACGAGCAACGCTTGCTGGTTCACAACTTTATTTCCAATCAAAAGTATTTGAAGCGGTCAGTCTATTAGCGCCTTATTCAATGCCTACCACAACGACAAAAACGTCCCATGAGCTTGTCGAAGAAATAAAAGCGTTCTTACATGCTCATTATTCACATCACATCACGCTTGATGATGTAGCGAAAACGTTTTACCTTAGCCGCTCAAAACTCTGTGCTCTTTTCCAACAGGAAACCCACACCTCGCTTGGCGCTTATCTGCGGTCATATCGCATCACAAAGGCGTGTGAGCTACTAGAAAATACAACGCTAAGCATTGCAGAAGTTGGCTGTTTGGTGGGATACCCTCGAGCATCAACCTTTACAGAAGTCTTTTTGCATGAAATCGGGATAACCCCCACAAAATGGCGCCATGTAAAAAGATGCCACTAAATACCGAAAGTCACACAGCACCAAAATATCTTAAAGCAACTAAGTATCTAGTGTGCTAGTGCGTCTGAGCTGCAAAGCAATTGAGGCAAACGATATTAAACATATAAAAGAATCAAGGACACTTAGATACCGATTGCATTCTGCAATGCAACTTTGCCGGTAAGCTGTTTTGAGAACTTGAAATGATATTTGTTCATACCTTCTCGTTCATAAAAATGATGCGCTTTTTCCCGAAGTTGATTACAGGCAACCTCTATTTGAATACAACCCGAATTACGCGCATGATCGCATGCTGCCTTGAAGAGAAGTTTCCCAATTCCCTTGCTACGCGCCGAGGCATCAACCACGCATTCCATAATTTCGGCGATACTGGCTGCATGATGGAGCTGGCTTTCGTAGCGGATATTAATCATGCCAAGAACCTTGCCCGATTCCTCATAGACCAAGCATTCATAACGGGGATTAGTAATTTGCTTGAAATAGATACAGCGAAATGCCTTGAAAGGAAGTTCTGTTTCTTCCATCTCGCAAATAAGGTCATACACTACCTGGCAATCAACACTTGTTGCTTCACGGATAAGATAACCCATCACGTTTTTCTGCTTTCCCCTCTGAAATCTTCGACCCAATTCGTGTCCAAAAGGAGCATCTTTGCTCACGCAAGAAAACTTCTCTTTTTCTGTCCTTGATAAAGCATCCGATACAGCCATTTCCTCTGTTTTGATGTTCTGAGTAAACATGACTACTCCTTTGTGGGACATCTCTCTGTCTTCGGCGCTTTGTTTAAAAGATAGTGCACGAAGACTACGTAAACGATGCACCCGTTTCGACAACAATGCAGGTTGTCAGCACTGCCCTGTAATAAACAGGGGCAAACCTCATACCATCACCCTACTTGCTCCCGATAGCACCACTTAGCATATTCGTTTCTTGTAGCTCAGCTGTAAGAAACATGTAAACATTTCGTCAGAGCTCTTTTAAAAAAGTTAAACAAGACCTCCTCTCCAACGCTTTAACTTCTTTTTGAACCCGTTGACGTGCACTTTTAATCTCTTCATACTCATTCAGGCTGTTTTGGATAAGCCGTTCAATCAGTTCAAATTCAAACAAAACAAATAAAGGTATGCGCTCAACAAAACCTCTTTGATCTCGCACATACCCCACCCCCTTAGGAAAGGAGATTCATGGAAGCAACAACTTCGCAAAAATTCATTGCTGAAGCTCTTGGCACCTTCGTGTTGACGTTCTTCGGTTGCGCTTCTGCAGCAGTAGCAGGAGCTGTTTTAGGAAACGTTGGAATTGCACTTACTTTTGGCCTTTCCATCGTTGCTATGGCATTCGTAATTGGCAACATCTCTGGTTGCCATATCAACCCTGCTGTTTCTTTGGGCTTGTTCCTTGACAAGCGCCTCTCTGGCAAAGACTTGATCTGCTATTGGATTGCCCAGTTTATTGGCGGTATCGTAGCAGCTGCGTTGCTGGCTTTCGTTATCACCTCTTGCCAGCTTGGCGGTGTTTTGGAAACCGGTCTTGGCTGCAACGGTTTTGACGACCAATCTTCAGTTGGTCTTTCTTTGATTGGTGCTCTCGTAGTTGAGATTGTTCTGAGTGCTGTTTTTGTCCTTGTTGTCCTTGGTTCTACCGACAATGAATCTTCAGCACCTTTTGCAGGAATTATTATTGGTCTGTCTTTGACTTTCGTTCATCTGGTAGGCATTCCACTAACGGGCACTTCGGTAAATCCTGCTCGTAGCTTTGGTCCTGCCTTGATGATGGCACTCAACGGCGACATGACTGCTCTTTCCCAGGTTTGGGTATTTATCGTAGCGCCTTTGGTTGGAGCTGCTCTTGCTGCAGGTATTTATATGATCTTCAAGAAGAAGGCTCAGTAAATATCCTAAAGTTGTTTGAGGTTTGTTTTGCCCTGTCTTTCACCAATGAAAGGCAGGGTTTTATTATTTAGAGCACTTCGCGAAGATATTTTCCTGTCACACTTTGCTTACATAAACACACTTCCTCCGGTGTTCCTGCGCACACTATCCTACCTCCCGATTCGCCCCCGCCAGGTCCCATATCAATCACATAGTCAGCATTGGCAATAACATCGAGATCGTGCTCGATCACTACAACGGTAGCTCCATTTTCAAGTAAGCGATTCAACACGCCCAAAAGCACCTCAACATCAAGAGGATGCAGGCCAATGGTTGGTTCATCAAATACGAACAGAGAAGTATTTTGCGACTTATTGAGCTCGCTCGCCAATTTCAAGCGCTGCGCTTCGCCACCCGAAAGAGCAGGTGTTGCTTCTCCAAGCGTTAAATAACCTAAGCCTAGATCGCGAAGAACTTCGAGCTTCGAAGTTACACGCTTAAGTCCCTTGGTTGCAAGAAGAGCCTCGTCAACAGTTAAAGACAAGATCTCAGGAAGCGAATAGGCATTAAGTTCTGTAGGTAGTTCTGTGGCTGATTCCGCAGTTGGTTCTGTAGTTGATTCTGTAGCTGGCTGCCCTTCAGACTTTCGCTCTCCGATTACATGGCTTCTCTGCGGCTGCTTCTCTGCTTCTCGCCCTTCAATTGTCTGCTTTGCCTGCGATCGCTTTTCCACTTCCTGTTCTACAAAACGCTTTATCGCATACGCATCATGTCCATAACGTGAGCCTTGGCAATCTGGACAAGGAATATCAACATCGGGCAAGAATTGCACGTCGAGTGAAATCTGCCCCGTACCATCACAAGTAGGACATCTCAATGATCCGGTATTGTAAGAAAACGCTCCCGCTTTGAGTCCTTTCGCCTTTGCCTCAGGAAGCGCAGCAAATGCCTTACGCAAATCATCCAAAACACCAGAATAAGTTGCGACTGTTGAACGCATGTTGGTTCCAATAGGATTTGCGTCAATCAAATTTACTCGTTCAATTTCGTTAGCGTGAATCTCTTGTATGTGATTTGGAAGAGATTCTTTGCCAGAACCAAGCGCCTGCAATGCAGGAATAAGGCTTTCCAAAACAAGTGTGGTTTTGCCGGATCCCGAAGGACCGAGAATGGCCACGAATTCGTTGTCACGCAGGTTTAGACTGACGTTATCCAGCGCCCGCTGCACGAAGTCGCCTCGAGCGGTTTTACGGTATGCAGCTTACTCGTTTTAAGGACAAGCTCGCCTTTATCAAAAAGATGTTCCTTCCCAACACGCTTACGAACGCGTACGTTCTTTTCACCCGATATAAAAGGAGCAATACGTGACTGAGGATTAGCAAGCACTTCTTCAAGACAACCCTGAGCAATAACCTTGCCGCCTTGAGCACCAGAGAACGGGCCCATCTCGATGAGATGATCCGCATGGCGAAGCACACCCACTTCGTGATCGACCACTACCACAGAATTACCATCACTAAGAAGATCATCCATTACGCCAAGAAGTCCTTCTACATTGGAAGGATGAAGACCAATCGAAGGTTCGTCTAAAACATACAAAACCCCTGTTGTTCTGTTGCGTACAGCCCTCGAAAGCTGTACGCGCTGACGCTCGCCAGTAGAAAGAGTAGAACTTGCTCGATCAAGAGAAAGATACCCTAAACCAAGCTGCTGCAATCGTGTAATAGGCTCCACCATTTCTGCAACAATACTTTGAGCCATACTACGAACCGATTCAGGACTTTTCTCAGGAACGCTTCGCACCCATTTTGCCAGTTCATCCAGAGAGAGTTTGCAAACATCAGCAATAGATTTTCCCTCTATCAAAACCGAGCGAACACTCTCGGAAAAACGCGTACCTCCGCAATCGGGACACGTATCCTCGATCAGATATTTTGAAACACGCGCCAAACCCTTTTCGTCGTGCACTTTTGATAGCGCGTTTTCCACGGTATAGATCGCGTTATAGTAAGTGAAATCCATCTCGGCAAAGGTGTCGCCCTTTTTTGCTTTATATAAAATGTGCTTCTTTTCAGCAGGCCCATGAAACACTATGTCACGTTCTTTGTCGGTAAGCTCAGAAAAAGGAATGTTTGTTCGCACGCCCATTGCGCCACAAACCTGTTTCATCAAATCCCACATCAAGTTTCCCCAAGGAAGCACTGCTCCTTCGTCAATGGACAGCGATTCATCAGGAACAAGAGCGGCTTCGTTCACCTTGCGAACAATCCCTGTGCCGCCACAAGTCTCACAGGCACCAGCGCTGTTAAACGCCATATCTTCGGCACCTTTACCATAAAATTTAACACCGCATTCAGGGCAGACAAAAGGCTGGTCAAGAGCGACATTCATCCCCGGAGGAACCTGATGACCATGAGGACAGCGATGACTTCCCACTCGCGAAAATAATAAACGAAGAATATTGAGGAGCTCTGTCGAGGTGCCAAAAGTCGAATGCACGCCCGGAACACCGGGACGCTGACGAAGAGCAAGTGCTGCCGGAACATGGAGCACTTCATCAACCTGAGAGCGACCACTTTGTGAAATGCGACGGCGCGTGTATGTCGAAAGAGCATCCAAATACCGCCTCGAACCTTCCGCATAAAGAGTGCCAAGAGCAAGTGAGCTTTTCCCTGATCCCGAAACACCAGCAATACCCACAAGTTTATGAAGAGGGATGTCGACTGATACATTTTTTAAGTTATGCGCGCGAGCACCCCGAACCTCTATAAAAGAGGGCATTTCCAAATCCGGCCTTTTTGAAAATGCCGCCCGGGATGACGACTTTTCCGCGCTCTTGTTCTGATGAGAGTCGGGGCTATTAGCT
>USIG01000096.1 GCA_900554685.1 uncultured Cryptobacterium sp. | reverse complement strand
GTGTTATCCACATCAAGCAACACCGCAGAAAAGCCCTCTCCGATCAAATCGGAGTTCACATTGATAGCGCTTATACGCGAAAAATATCTATCTGGCTTCAGCAAAGACATGCCACACCAACCTTCTGATAAAAACTATGAATGGTTGGCGATAGTCTGCTGATGCTCGTCATAGGTTTTATCGAAGAAGTATTCAATTTGTCCCTGATCATTAGGCCAGAATGAGAAGAAATAATAATCCTGGAAATTCGGCTCAGGAGAGCAAACTGCTTGGAGGGAACTTAAGCTCGGAGAACAAATTGGCGTTGGTGGAAGCCCTTTAGTGACGCGCGTATTGTAAGGACTATCGGTTGACCAATCGTATGAATCGAGATTATCGCCCACTTCATAGGCTGTCGTCGCATCGCTGCCGAGGGTTCCATACGAAGGATCACCTTGGTTTGATAAACGATTATAAAAAACAGCTGCAACTTTGGTGCGGGTATCGTCAGTTGCTTCCTTTTCGACGATGGAAGCTAAAATAAGCGCATCATAGTGATTCATGCCCTGGCTTTCCACGTACGAATAATCCAAGGTAGTAATTTCATCTTGATACTGGGAAAGCATCTGAGAAACTACCTGTTCAGGAGTTGCATTGATGATAAGCTCATAGGTTTTAGGAAAGAGAAAACCCTCAAGGGAACCGGTTGTTGATTCGCTCAAAAACGGGTAGGTATCTACGTAATTATCTATCGAGCTTGCAGCTTCTTTAAACTGATCAGCGGTAATTGATCCTCCATAAGCTTGTTCAACCAATGAAGCAATAGTGTCTAGTGTTGCCCCTTCAGGTACAGTAAGACCAGCTGATGTGGAAGAAGGTCCTGCGAGAAGTGCTTGTACAATCTCATCATTGCTCATACCGCCCACAAAATTATAAATCCCCGATTGAAGCGAAGATGCCGCTCCCTGCGCATTTACCGCGGACTCAAAATCAGCAGTACGCGCAATAAGACCGGCATCATAGAGCTTCTGGGAAATAGAAGAAACGGTTGAACCGTCTTCGATTTCAACCGTTACTGTTTGACCTTCATCAACCATATTGGGATTTGCTTGAGCGCAGCTTGCGTTAGCAAACAGAGCAACTGCAGCAATAATGATAATCAGCAAAACCACTATTGCAGCAATAAGAGGTGTTTTAGACTTTTTAGGACGAATGGCCGAAGTATCATACGTTCTGAATGCCTTTTCGCCTCTTGCATGTGCAGCGCGTGCCGCATGGTTAGGTCTTCGAGAATAAGTAACCTTACGAGGTGTCATTCCCTGTTCCTTTCATCAGTATGAGCATGTCGTGCATCAAGCCACGATTGCAAGAATAACGACGCTGCAATCATATCAATTTTTCCGCGCATTTGTTTTTCAGAGAGCCCTTTTTCACGTAATACTCGCTTGGCTTCAGTTGAACTGAGACGCTCGTCAGAAAATTCGAGGGCTACCTTGAGGTTTTTTGCCACTTGCTGCGCGATTTCTTTGCACATTTGGGCTTGGGCACCTTCTTCTCCACTCAAAGAAAGCGGCAAGCCTGAAACAATGAGCTCTGGCTCCCAATCCTGACACACCCGTCTAAATGAAGCAGCGTTTGCCTTCACCTCCGAGGTTGGCAAAACACAAAGAGGAGAAGCAATACGCTCTGCGGGATCACTTATCGCAATCCCGCAGCGAACTTGACCAATATCAAGCGCCATAATTCTCACAGATAAGACCCTCTCTGAAAATGAAACAGCACAAAGACGGCTTTTTACGCTAACAGCATTTTACGAGCTGCATCAAGGGCGTCGTCGATGCCTGAGGCATCCTTACCGCCTGCCTGAGCCATGGTGGGCTTTCCGCCGCCACCACCCTTCACGCAAGGAGCAATAGCCTTAATGATCGCACCAGCATTAAATCCAGCTGCAACCGCCTCATCGCTTCCTGCAGCCATCAGCAGCGGACGATCATCTTTAGTACCTGCAAGCACAAGCGCACCAGGAGCCTGCATACGAGAACGAATAACATCCCAAAGGTTTCTCATCTGGCCACCATCATGGATATCGCAACGAGCAATGATCACTGGATAGCCATCCTTTGACATAACAGCGCTTTCAAGAAGTGAGCTAACGCCATCGTCTGAAACAATATCTTGCGCATGCTTTGCCTTGTGCTGGATATCTTTCAAAGTCTTCAGATTTGCCTCGGTACGCTCTGCAACATCAAAGAGGGAAACCTTAAGGGCAGAGGCGCTTGCTTTGAGCTCTTGTTCAACCTTATTGACGTACTCAAGAGCACCGTAGCTTGTTACTGCCTCAATACGACGCGTATTCGAACCAATGCTTGATTCACCGAGGATTTTCAAAAAGCCAATTTCGGCGGTGTTGTTGACATGACATCCACCACAAAGCTCACGAGAGAACTGGCCAGCCTCGACAACACGTACCTTCTCGCCATACTTCTCACCAAACAAAGCCATAACACCTGAAGCACGAGCTTCGTCAAGTGACGTCTCATAGATATGCATCGGAACAGCCTTCATGATTTCCTCATTGGCAAGCTGTTCAATTTCGTGTAGTTGTTCTGGAGTGACAGCCTCAAAGTGCGTAAAGTCAAAGCGAAGACGATCAGGACCAACGTAGCTGCCTGCCTGGGTTACATGATCGCCCAAGATCTTGCGCAAAGAAGCATGCAGAATATGAGTAGCCGTGTGATTGCGCGTAATAGCCGCACGACGCTTAGCATCAACCGAAGCGGTTACCTTTTCTCCAACGCTAAGTTTTCCTTTTACCATCTGCGCATAATGGCAAACCAATCCTTTTTCGGGAGCTTTTGTATCGGAGATTTCAGCAACAACACCGGTATTTGAAAAAAGCGTGCCGCTATCCCCTACTTCGCCGCCCATTTCAGCATAAAACGAAGTTGTATCAAGAATTATTTCAACAGAATCTCCTTCTTGGACAGATTCAACACGAGAGCCATCCTTGATCAGAGCAATTACCGTCGCTTCGGTGTTAAGAGTGTCGTAGCCCACAAAGTTTGTAGGACCAACTTCTTTAAGAACTTCAGCATGAATGCCGCCATAGGTTGACCACGCAGCTTCTGCGTCCTTAGCACCCGCTGCACGCGCACGATCACGCTGTTCCTGCATGCAGCGCTCGAAACCTTCCCTGTCGACGCTCACGCCTTTATCAGCACATATTTCACTGGTAATTTCTATCGGGAATCCGTACGTATCATGAAGGGTAAAGGCTTTTTCACCAGGAAGAACGCTGCCTGTAAGCGCTTTAAGCTCCTCATCCAAGAAAGCACGACCTTGACGCAGAGTTGAGCCGAAACGATCTTCTTCTGCCGTGATGAGACGACGTTCCAATTCACGATTCTCAACAATCTCGGGATAAACATGACCCATCAGGCGAACGATCTCATCAACGTATTCATTGAGGAAGTTGCCCTCAATACCAATAAGATGCGCCTTCATAATTGCGCGACGAAGCAAACGGCGCAAAACATAGCCGCGACCTTCATTGGACGGAAGGATGCCATCTGCGATCATAAAGGTAATAGCACGGCTGTGATCAGCAATGATGCGCAAAGAAAGATCAGCCTCATCGCTTGAACCATATTCAATACCAGAAAGACGCTCACCAACTGCTACCAAAGAACGCAATACGTCGGTGTCGTAGTTGTTGGTCACTCCCTGCAGGATGCCTGCAATACGCTCAAGGCCCATGCCGGTATCAATATTTTTCGTCTTAAGAGGAGCAAGCGTTCCATCTTCCTGGCCATCAAACTGAGTAAATACCAAGTTCCAGTATTCCAAGAAGCGGTCACAGTCACATCCCGGTTTGCAGTCTGGCCTTCCACATCCAACTTCAGGGCCCTGGTCGTAATAAAGCTCAGAGCAAGGACCGCAAGGGCCTGTTGGACCTGCACGCCAGAAGTTGTCCTCTTCACCTAATTTGGAAATATGATCCTCTGGTACCCCAAGGCTTTTCCAAATTTCAATCGTTTCATCGTCGTCTTCAAATACCGTGAAATACAATTTTTCAGCAGGAAGCTCTAAGACTTCCGTTGAAAACTCATAGGCCCACGCACACATTTCCTTTTTGAAGTACTTACCAAAGCTGAAATTACCCAGCATCTCAAAAAAGCTTTGATGTCTACCCGTTGTACCAATGATGTCAATATCGTTGGTACGTACGCACTTCTGAACAGTCGTGGTACCAATATAGGCTGGATCCAATTCCTTTTGGTGAAGAAAATAAGGTTTGAACTGAACCATACCTGCGCTGGTAAGCAAAAGTGAGGGATCATCGGGAATAAGCGAAGAAGAAGGCATACGCTTCATGCCCTTTTCTTCGAAAAACGACAAATACTTCTCTCGAATTTCAGCAGAAGTCATGTATTTCATGTACAAAATCCTATTCGTTTTCTAATTCTTGTAATCGTTATCGCATACGCAACAAATCATCATATCATTTACGATGCTTACCCTGTAAAGGAGTTATCTCTGGAACATAAAATTCACCAGTAGCATCGGCAACAGGATTCGCTTCAGTGCCAGACGGTTCTCCCTTAAAGATAACCCCATCCTTTGCAACAATGACTCGGCCTGTTTTCTTTTCAAAGTAATACACAAAAAGTGACTTTGCCGCAGCAACGGCAGGAATCGAAACAAGCATGCCAACAATGCTCCCCAAAAAGCCACTTACCGCAAACCCGAGCGCGGAGCCTGTCATCAACGCAAGGATTACCAAAGCAGGATGAATATCAACAGAACTTCCCATAATCTTAGGCGAAATAAACGTGTAGACCACCTGCTGAATCACAATGGTATAAATCAACGAAATAAGAGCAATAAGAGGGCTTACAAACAGACTAATCAGGGCAGCTACCGCACCGCCAAGCCAAGGGCCAATTACTGGGATGATATTCAAAATACCGGTAATAACACCCAACGCTGCAGCACTTGGTATGCCCATAACGGCATATCCAATACCGCATCCAACGCCAATCAACAAGCACTGCAAAAGCGTACCTTTAATATAGCCACCCATTACGCGCGTACCCGTAAGATAGATAATGCTGAGATCGTCGTGAAAACGAGGACCAAACAGGCGCTTTATCTCACGTCCAAGCGCAGGAAGCTCAATAAGAACCCAAAAAGATACAACAAATGAAAAGCCCAGTATCAATGCAGTATTAGCAACGCTAGAACCAGCAGTCATTACTCCTTCTGCACTCACACTCGCAATAGAAGAAAACCATCCCCCTACTGAATGCAAAGTATCGTTAATCCAGGAATTGATCTGATCATCCTGAAAGATATAGGAATACTGCGCATATATTTGGTTAAGCCATTTGGTAAGATCGTTGATCTGTCCAGGAATTGTTTCTATCAAGGAAGCAAACTGACCACCTAAGCCTAAGGTTGGTGAAAAGAGCAGCCAAAACAAGAACCCTAAAACCACAACAAGAAGCAAAAATGAAACGCAGGCACCCCACACACGCGGAATCCCTTTTTTCTCAAGCGCATTAACAGGCCCTTTCAGACAAAAGACAATAATGGTGGTCCATACCACAATAGCGATAGGACTTGCCAGAATATTGAGTACCTGACCTAGTAAACACAGCAGAACTGCAAGAACAATAATGAAGAGCCCGGTGTTGAGTCTACGACGTGACTTAAGCGTTTTAACTTCTTCATCATGTAAAAGCGAATTATTGACATCACGATCGTTTATAGACATAAGGTAATTCATGCTCCTCATGAAGTCAGCCAAACAAGGCTGTGCACTTAACTAAAAACGCAGAGATAGCGTCATTTTTCAGAACCACTCTATCTCTGCGATAAAAGAATACGCGCTTAATATTAATCTCGATCCTTAACCGTTTCGGTATCAGATGAAATATGAATCGAAAAAGCATCTTTTAAGTTGGAAGACATCTCGCTGGAATGATCCTGAGCTGCACTTCGCTGCGCAAAGGTTTCGTCACGTTCGGCTCGTTTTACATCAGCACGTGCCTGCGCACCAGCAACCTTATCCTCAACACAATCGAGCTTCTGATCAACCGTATTAGCAACCGAACCAAGGCAATCTTCTTTTTGCATAAGAGGTGCAATTTTTTGACGAATTTTACCTGTTACCGAAGAGATAGCATCAAGCGGAACCGACGTAATACTGTCAAGCGAGTCAGTTGCCTTAGAGATGTTTCCTGAGATAGTGTTAACATCTTCAAGAATTTGATCAACGCGCATAATTTCTAAATTAGCTGCATCAACCGTAAGTGTAATGCGCTCCATAAGCGGGTCAATCCTGTCAAGGGCAGGCTTGACCTTTTCAAGTGCCTCCCGCGCTTGCCCGAGCGTTTCTTTTGCTTCAGAAAGAATCTCGTTCGTTTCATCCACTAAAGGATCAACCTTAGTCAAAACATTTTTAATGGCTTTAATCAAGGAGACCAAGAAATACGCCAGTGCAATAAGGGCAACAATTCCTGCCAGACACAGCAGCACAACCCCTACGGGAACTAATGATTCAAAGAACTCCATCGATCCTCCTTTGGTCAGGAATCGAATAATTTTTTCTACTTGTCCATCCTATCACGCAAAGTGGTATCTATGCGATAACGCTCCCAACCTCGTTCACCAGCTGTAAAAAATATTCCGCGTTCTAAACCTTC
>USIG01000095.1 GCA_900554685.1 uncultured Cryptobacterium sp. | reverse complement strand
GGCAGAAGAAAAGCTGTTCTAACTACTCTTGCTGATCCTGCAACTGAAATTTCGATTGTTGATGATGTGTATCCTGACGAAGATTATGCAGACTACAAACTTAAAGTAAATCGATACTTACAAGATCAAAAGGATAAGTTGGTCATTTATAAACTTCGTCATAACAAACCTATGACTGAAGTTGAATACGATGAGTTAGAGCGTATTTTTACTGAAGAACTAGGGAATGCTGAGGATTATAGTCGCGCGTATGGTGACACACCATTTGGTCTTTTGGTGAGAAGTGTAGTAAAGCTAGACCGCGATGCTGCTATGGAGGCTTTTGCGGAGTTTATCAATGATCAAAGTTTAACGGAACAGCAGATAGCTTTTGTGCACCGTATTGTGGATTATATTGTGGCAAATGGATACATGGATCCTTCTGCATTAACTTCCGCTCCGTTTGATAGGCCTCAGTCGTTCGTACGACTGTTTGATACAAAGCACCAGATATCTCTCGTGAGCATTATTAACAAAATCAAACACAACGCTGAAGACCCGGCGGCTTAGCGCTACGTTATTCTCTAGACCCTTCATAGGAAAGGAGAATAATTATGCTAGCTATGGAGAGGAAAGTTGCTGAGATTGAGCATCTAATGGGACCGATTATGAACGGCATGCAAGCGAAACACTTGCATGCCGTTCTTTCTTCCTGTCTGCTTGGTGTCCATCAGGGTGGTGAAGATTTAATTTTGGACAATTCGGTTTTGATCGAGATGTTTCTTTCAGCAAAAAGGCTTGAGGGCTGTTCTGAGAGATCCATGATCTATTATTCGAGCACTTTAAGCAGGTTTATCGAGTCGATTGGAAAACCGCTCGTCGGGATAAGGACGGAGGACATAAGGAAGTATCTTTCAGATTATCAAGCACAAACACACGCAAGTAATGTGACGATTGATAATATTCGTCGGATTATATCTAGCTTTTTTACGTGGTTAGAGATTGAAGATCATATTTATAAAAGCCCTGTTAAACGCATTAAGAAGATAAAATCCGTCAAGCCAGTTAAGCCAGTTTATTCCGATGAAGTGCTTGAAACTCTGCGTGACAACTGTGTTACTTCAAGAGATTTAGCAATTATTGACCTGTTGGCCTCAGCTGGTATCCGTGTGGGAGAACTGGTTCAGCTTGATAAGGCTGATGTAGATCTTGAGGCGCGAGAATGCATTGTTCATGGCAAAGGGAGCAAAGAGCGAAAAGTATACTTTGATGCACGCACCAAGGTACATTTGCAAACTTATCTAAATGAGCGAGACGATGAAAATTGCGCCCTGTTTGTTTCCTTGTTGCGTCCTCATGAGCGTTTAAAAATAAGTGGGGTAGAAACAAGGCTTAGGAAACTGGGAAGACGGCTTGATTTGCCCCGTGTGTATCCGCATAAGTTCAGAAGAACGCTTGCCACTAAAGCGATTGATAAGGGGATGCCGATTGAGCAGGTACAGGTGTTGTTGGGTCATAGTAAGATAGATACAACTTTGTGTTATGCCATGGTTGACCAAGAAAACGTGAAGCAATCTCACAGAAAATATATTGGATAACTGAAGAACTGGTACGAACCGAGAAAAGTGGAGTGATCTCTTTTTTATGGGAGGGACTCCACTTTTACTAGCATGTTTTAATATTGACAAACTTTAATAAAAATTCCTATTTACCAGCTTTTATATTGATTTTCTTTGTGCCTATTCCTTAAGGATAATTTGCAAATCCCGGTTTAACTTTCGGGAGGTGGCAGCATAATGACAGAGACAAATTATGTAAAACTAGGAAGTATCTGTCGTGTTGTTTCTGGCTCGACTCCAAAAAAGTCAAATACTGAGTATTGGGGTGGCAATATTCCATGGATTACGCCTGCTGAAATAGACAATGATGTGCATTATGTATGGGATACCGAGCGCCATATTACTGAACTGGGAGTAAAAAAAGCAACCTTGAACGAGCTACCAGTAGGCACTGTTTTGCTTTCTTCGCGTGCTCCTATTGGAAAAGTGGCAATAACGAAAACCCCAATGTTCTGTAATCAGGGATTTAAGAACTTAATCTGTTCAGACCAAGTTTTAAATGAATATTTATATAGGTATCTTCGAGCAAATACGGCACGATTACAAAATTGTGGAAGAGGTGCAACGTTCAAGGAGCTTTCAAAGAAAGACGTTGAAAACATTATCCTTCCGCTACCTTCTGTATCTTGCCAAAGGAATATCGTTTCGAAATTTGAGTCAATCGATAACGTTATTTTATACCTCAATAAGCTCTTGGAATTACTCGATGAACTGGTCAAATCCCGGTTTATGGAGATGTTTGGGGATCCTGTTGAGGGTTGCGACTGGAATCGAATGAGGTTGGATGACTTATGCAGTAAGCTTGGATCAGGAGCAACTCCTCGAGGCGGTAAGTCTGCCTACAAAAACGAAGGAGTACCACTTATTCGGAGCATGAATGTTTATAATGGCTATTTTTCCTGGAAAGAGCTTGCTTATATTGATGACAACCAAGCTAAAAAATTAAACGGGGTTACTCTCCGTAAAGGTGATGTACTTTTAAATATTACCGGTGCGTCGGTTGCAAGATCCTGCGTTTTACCGAGTGAACTAGCTGGAGGTCGAGTAAATCAGCACGTTGCTATTATTCGTGCCGATCAAGAAAAAATACTTCCAGTATTCCTTAATGCAATTTTTGTAAGTGAATCTTATCAACATTTTTTGCTAAATGGTTCAAAAATGGCGGGTGCTACCCGCGAAGCAATTACAAAGCAAGATTTAAAAGAAATGACCGTTCCGATCCCTCCACTTGAGCTACAAAAAAAGTTCGCGGCGTTTTCTCGTCAGGTCGACAAATTGAAATTTGAAACCCAGCAATCTATTGAAAAGCTTCAGATGCTTTACGATAGCTTAGCGCAGGATTACTTTGCTCCAGAAGGTGACTAGCTATGGGCGAAAATGAAGGTGACAAACTATATCAGCGCGAGCAAAATTCACTCTTTCAAGATGAATTGGGCTTTAAGATGACTGACGAGGTCTTGATTTATAAAACACCTGATTCTGAAGTGCGTGTTGAAATAATGATCCATGATGAAAATCTTTGGCTCACACAAGAAAAAATAGCTCAGCTTTTTGGGGTAAAGCGACCCGCAGTTACAAAACATCTTTCGAATATCTTTAAAGAAGGAGAGCTTAATAAGGATTCAGTATGTTCCAAAATGGAACATACTGCTTCTGACGGAAAAAAATACCAAACAAATTTCTACAACCTTGATGCCATTATTTCAGTTGGATATCGAATAAATAGTCGTCAAGCGACGATGTTTAGAATTTGGGCAACACAAGTTCTAAAGGAATATATGCAAAAGGGCTACGTCATGAATGACGAGCGCCTAAAAGATCCTAATTACATATTTGGTAAAGATTACTTTGATGAACAACTGGAAAGAATTCGTGATATTCGTTCGAGCGAGAGAAGGTTTTATCAGAAGGTCACTGATGTATATGTGCAATGCAGTTCTGACTATGATCGAGATGCCAAAATAACAAAAGAGTTTTACGCAACGGTTCAGAATAAAATGCATTATGCCATTACGGGCCAAACGGCTGCTGAAATCATTTGCTCTCGTGCTGATAGTTCGTTACCTAATATGGGACTAACTTCGTGGAAAAACGGACCACATGGAATGATCAGGTTGGGCGATGTTTTAGTAGCAAAGAACTATCTAACAGAAAAAGAGATTTCTGAACTTAATCTGCTGGCATCAGCTTATCTTGATTTTGCCGAACTGCAAGCAAAACGTGGCTTGATAATGACTATGCAGGACTGGGTTGAGAAATTGAACGAGTTTCTTAGCTTGAGCAACTATGGAATCTTGGAATCTAAAGGAACTAGAACTGCAGTGCAGGCAAAAAACCGCGCAGAAAATGAGTTCAGAAAATATCATGCTAATTTATTAAGCGTATATCAAAGCGATTTTGATAAATACCTTGCCTCTTTAGAAGGCACTCAACAAATGCTTCCTTCTGAATCGGAAGAAGGGGATCAAGAATGAATTTCGATTTCCTGAAACGCGAAGATGGCTATTATGATCTTTTTGCTGATGCTGCAATAGAAGCGGAAAAGATTTTTGCTACTTCTCCAGCAATGTGCGCGGTAGGTTGCCGAAAAGCTCTTGGATTAGCGGTGAAGTGGGTTTATGCGGCGGATAGTACCATAGTTATGCCGTATAGGGATAATCTGGCATCTTTGATTGACGAATATACTTTCAAAAAATGTGTCGATCCACGTGTGTGGCGCAATCTCCGTCAGGTTAACAAGCTGGGGAATCTTTCTGTTCATACTGAGATGAAGGTTAAAAGGCAGGATGCCCTTCTTTCGCTTCGCGTACTTTTTGACTTTGTTGATTGGATTGATTATTGCTACGGACGCGATTATCAGGAGCGCAAATTTGATGAACGTAAGATACCACCTGCGGGGGTTCCGCTCACAAAGGAACATATTCAGGTAATCAAGTCGCGCGAGGCACTGCTTGTTCAGCAAGATGAAAAAATCAAAGCTCTTGAAGCGCAGCTAAAGGTTATGAGTGAACAGCTTACGGCAGAGAAAGAGCGAAACACCGTAGAGCGTTCCTTTAATCCCGAAGAGATCTCTGAGTATAAAACGCGCAAGATTTATATTGATACCGATCTCCGTCTTGCTGGATGGGATATGGATAATTATGTTCTTGAAGAGCGCGAAGTCTTTGGCATGCCTTCCGGGCCTGATAAATATGAAGGTACCGGATATGTGGATTATGTTTTACTGGGAAAGGATGGCAAACCCCTTGCGGTTTTAGAAGCGAAAAGAACTATGCATTCTGCCAAAAAGGGAGAAGAACAGGCTATTCGCTATGCAGATTGCTTGGAGAAAGAATACGGACGCCGTCCCCTTATTTTCCTGTCGAACGGGTTTGAGACATTTTACCTAAACGACAATCATGAAACCCTCAGGCAGGTAAGCAGTGTATTTTCTCAAGCAGAGCTGCAAACTATTGTTAATCGGCAAAACAGTTTGATTCCGCTTTCGGAAGTGCGTGTTAACGATGATATTTCTGGGCGTTATTATCAGATTGAGGCTATTCGCAAGGTATGTGCCAATATTGAAGAAGGACATCGTAAGAGTCTTTTAGTCATGGCTACTGGTACAGGCAAAACGCGTGTTTCGGCGGGATTAACTGACGTGCTTATGCGTAGTAATCGTGTAAAGAATGTTTTGTTCTTGGCGGATCGTATTGCTTTGGTAAGTCAGGCAAAACATGCGTATCAGGAATATCTTCCAAATGTGTCACTTTGTAATTTATGCAAGAACAAGGAAGACAAAAATGCACGCATCATATTTTCCACGTATCCAACTATTCTGAATGCTATTGATACGGCAAGGAATGAAGATAACGTTCGAATATATACCCCTGCACATTTCGATTTGATAATTGTTGATGAAGCACATAGGTCAATTTTCAAGAAATATAAAGCTATATTTGACTACTTTGATGCGTTGATTGTGGGTCTTACTGCAACTCCGGCAGAATCGGTCGATCGAAATACGTACGATTTCTTCGAAGTGGAGCAACGGGTGCCAACGTACGTATATGAATACCAGACGGCGGTCGAACAAGATCATGTATTGGTGCCATATAAAGGGATTGAGACTCACACAACGTTTCTCGATGAGGGCATCACCTACGATGACCTTTCAGCAGAGGACAAGGAACGAATCGAAGAGGACTTTGAGGAAGCTCAGCAAGATGTTCCTGACTATATCGCGCCTTCAGAAATTGATACGTGGGTTTACAACAAAGGAACGGTGGATACGGTACTTCAGACGCTCATGGAGCATGGTATTCATGTTGATGGTGGGCAAACCTTAGGTAAAACTATTATCTTTGCTCAGAACCAAAAGCATGCACATTTGATAGTTGAGCGTTTCCATGCGCTTTATCCTAGTTTGGGTAATGACTATATAAAGCGCGTTTTGTACAACGAGGATTACTCTCATACGATCATCGATGACTTCAAGCTGAAGTCAAAACCAGTGATTACCGTTTCGGTAGACATGATGGATACCGGTATTGATGTACCTGAAGTTGTGAATCTTGTGTTCTTTAAGAAGGTTCGTTCAAAAATTAAATTCTGGCAAATGATTGGACGTGGAACGCGCCTATGTGAAGGTCTAAACGTGTTTGATCCACTGGATGGTAGCCACGAAAACAAAGAACGCTTTTTTATTTTTGACTGGTGCCGGAATTTCCAGTTCTTCAAGGAAAATGAGAATGTTTCTGAGGGAAGAATGGCTCAGTCACTTTCCGAAGTGATTTTTGGTCGTCAGGCACAGCTTGTTTACGAATTCCAATCGAGCGCCTACATTGCAGATCAATGGCAGGATTGGCGAAATGAATTAGTGGAGACAATTCATTATCAGGTAATCAGTTTGATTCCAGAGAAGGAAGAAGACACACTTGTTTCTGTTCGTTTGCATCGTGCGGCAGTTGAAAAGTTTAAGCAAAAGAAAGCCTATGATTACATTGCTGAGGCGGATCTGGGTGTTCTTAAGGGAGAGTTGGCACCTCTTGTACATAATGATGAAACGGACATTGATGCTCTACGGTTCGATTCACTGATGTATGGTTTTATGTGTTCTCTTTGCGACGGACAAAAAATAAATACCTATCGTAAAAAATTAATTTCCATATCGTTGGGCTTGCAGGAACGCACAACTATTCCTCAGGTAAAAGAAAAACTTTCCTTTTTAGAGCGAGTTACAGAGGATGAGTTTTACGAAAATATTTCTGCGCTTGATATAGAAATGATTCGAAAAGAATTGCGCGGGATTATTAGGTTTTTAGTTAAAGATGGCAGAA
>USIG01000094.1 GCA_900554685.1 uncultured Cryptobacterium sp. | reverse complement strand
AAACATCCTAGGTAAAACGCCAACCAACAGCAGCCATGATAGCCTGGCCAATTACCAGAAAGATTGCAGCACCAAGACCAGCAAATGCGGTGCAGATACCGATCAAAAGGCCAACATGACGACGGAACCAACGATTGATCAAAACTGAAGCCGACATACCCATCAAGATGGTGTTTGGAATACCGCAAACAAAGCCAACGATCCATAATTGCCAAGGTGCGGTAGCTACGGAAAAGATAAGGAAAGCTACGACTTCAACAAGGATAGAAACAACCATCAAAATTCGAATATCGTATTTTTCCATCCAACGACCAATGATGGGTGAAAAAAGTGCGCAGGAAAGCAGGCATAAAGACATCCAGGCAGAAACCATTGCAAGGTTTTGTGTACCACCTGCGATATCGTTTGCGATGGGCTCATAGAAAATACTTGCGGTGTTAATGAGCATTGCTGAAGGCAAACCCAAAATAACGCAGAGAGCCAAAATGATGGGGAAGTAGCTACCGAAGCCCTTCTCCACAAGGTTTGATTTGGTGGATTGAGCCATTCAAATCACTCCTAACATATATTACGTAAATTAGTTTTCAAAAGCGTCGCTTGTTGCAGAGGTGCTCTGAACCGTGCGAATCTCTTTTGGAAGTTCAGTGCGAGCGTGAGGGCCATCCCATAAAACGCTATCAATAAAGTCAAGAATTTCGTTTACTGCTTCATCGGTTTTCATAACGGGATCGCCGTGGGTTGCTTCGGGGAACAACTTAATAGTTGCGCGCTGCTCGCCACAGGTTTCGTTAATCATATTCATCATGGCAACCGATTGGGTGTAAGGAACGATAGGGTCCTGAATGCCATGCATAAAGAAGGCAGGAGGAAAATCCTTGGTTACAAAGTTAATGGGGCTACCAAATGCTGCAGCTTCGCGATTGCGGCTGTTTTTGAAGCCCATGATGAGGTTATGAGGAAACTTCATGCCTTCGCCTGCATCATCTGCGGTGTCGGTACCACCTGTTGCGTCTTTTACCGCATCTTCGCTCAGACGGTTACATAGGTCGACCTGATACATATCGCTTGGTGAATAGAGATTTACCAAGCACTGGATAGAATCGTCTACCTCAGGATAGCCAAGCTTTGCGCCTTTCATAATGGGACGTCCACCTAGGGCAGCAACCATGTTGAGGATGTGACCGCCAGCGGAATTGCCCCATGCGGCAATTTTGTCGGTTTTGATATTGAACTCATCTGCATGGGCGCGTAAGAAACGAATCGCGGCACGCACATCATAGAGCGGATCGGGCCATACTGCTGCCGGTGCGATGCGATATTCGATACATGCGAGAGCATAGCCTTGCGACATTACCTTAAATGCTCCAGGCATTGTATTCTCGCGCTTATCGCCGCCGACCCAGCCGCCGCCATGGACGAATACGATAAGCGGGAACGGACCATCACCCTCATCGGGAAGCCAAAGGTCTAGTTTCTGACGCTCGTCATGATCGGCGTAAGGAACATCGAGCCAGTAACGCTTGAATTGGGTAGGGTCAATTTCTTGGAAGTAACTTGCCATAGTATCCCCTTTCTTAACTGGGCAAACTCCCCCGTTTGCTCTTATTAAATAACTGTAGAAAAAACCGAATGAAAGAGGAAATACTTAGGTCCAATATAGGTTCGAATATTATCTATAAGCGCAGGTGATAAGCTTATACCGCTTTATATCATCTTTAAAAAGGGAGCTGAGCGGTATCATTTCGAGAGGCGAGGTATCAAATAAGAGGCGTATATTCGAGGGACGTATATTCGAATATCTGAGAGACATGTATCCGAAAAAGAGAATTTACATTAGTTTTCGGGTAAAGGCGCGCAATTTGCTTATTTATCTGTCATTATTAAAAGTTAAATGCATCTTTATGTGCTTGTGTGAAAAATGAACCATTAAAGACTACGGCATAAGGGAAGGGATTCCTCATGCTCCAACTGCAGCATATTCGAAAATCCTACACTACAGGCGATTTTACCCAAGTGGCGCTCAATGATATCTCGGTAGCTTTTCGCGATAATGAATTTGTCGCAATTCTAGGCCCTTCGGGATCGGGCAAAACCACCCTTCTTAACATTGTGGGTGGTTTGGATCACTATGATTCGGGCGATCTGGTTATCGACGGTATTTCTACCAAGGAATACAAAGATCGTGATTGGGATACCTTCCGTAATAATCGCGTGGGGTTTGTTTTTCAGAGCTACAACTTAATTCCTCATCAGACGATTTTGGCTAATGTTGAGCTAGCGCTTACTCTTTCTGGTGTATCGAAAGACGAACGCCAAGAGCGTGCGAAAAAAGCACTCGAAGAAGTGGGGTTAGGCGAGCATATCAACAAAAAGCCTAGTCAGCTTTCTGGTGGTCAAATGCAGCGTGTTGCAATTGCGCGAGCGCTTATCAATGACCCCGAAATTCTGTTGGCAGACGAGCCAACTGGTGCTCTGGATTCTAAAACAAGCGTTCAGATTATGGATTTGCTTACCCAAATTGCTAAAGATCGTTTGGTGGTTATGGTTACGCATAATCCGGAGTTGGCGCAACAATATGCAACACGCATTGTTAATCTCACTGATGGAGTTATTGTTTCGGATACCGATCCGTTTGAACCTACCGAAGAGGATATGCGTTTGTCGGATAAGCCTATCCGCAAGACGCGCATGAGCTTTTTAACGGCTCTTGGTCTTTCGTTTAATAATTTAATGACCAAAAAGGGCCGAACCATTATGACTGCATTCGCTGGGTCAATCGGCATTATTGGCATTGCGGCGATTTTGGCGCTAGCTAATGGCGTTAATAATTACATTGCCAACGTTGAAGAAGAAACTCTATCCGAATATCCTCTCCAAATTCAAAGCACCGGTTTTGATATGACTTCTATGATGGTGGGTGCCACAGGGGAAGACGGTAGTTCTTCAGGTGATGGATCAGACAATGGTGAAGAGGGGGACAACTCAGACAGGGTTCATGTAATCAATATGATCACCAATATGCTTTCAAGCGTAACATCGAACGATCTTGCTTCGCTTAAA
This sequence comes from uncultured Cryptobacterium sp., assembly GCA_900554685.1. Classification (GTDB taxonomy): domain Bacteria; phylum Actinomycetota; class Coriobacteriia; order Coriobacteriales; family Eggerthellaceae; genus Anaerotardibacter. Next base: position 3,856 of record USIG01000094.1, on the reverse strand, counting down.
GCGTATTTTGACAGTGGTCAAAGCGGTATTGAGCAGTATACGTCCACGATTGAATACAGCTACAACATTGCACCGCAAATTTATAGCTCAAATACCGATACTATTCATCAGGTAAATCCCGACACGTCTTTCTCTTCGCTTGGTTTAGGATCCACTTCAAGCTCTAACAGCATTATGAGTGCAAGTATGAGCACCAATGTGTTTTACGAAATGCCAAGTGATCCGGGTCTGTATGAAGATCAATACGATATAAAAGCTGGTCATTGGCCAGAAAATTATAATGAATGCGTTTTGGTTCTTACGAGCAATGGTGGTATAAGCGACTTTATGCTCTATACGCTCGGGTTACGCGATTCGGAAGAATTGAACTCAATGGTTGAACAGTTTGCCGATGAAGAAGAGGTAACTGCTCCTGATGATATTACCGATCCTACCTATGACGACATCTTGAATGTCACCTTTAAACTGGTAAACGCATCGGACTACTATGAATACGATAGTGGTTATGGCGTTTGGCGCGACAAAACCGATAATGAAAGCTATATGCGCGATCTGATCAATAATGGTGAAGAGATAAAGATTGTTGGTATCGTGCAGCCAAAAGAAGATGCGAATGCTTCTATGCTTTCTTCTGGCATTAACTATCCTACTTCGCTGACCGATCATGTTATTGATCAAGCTGCTCAGAGCAAGATTGTGCAAGATCAGTTAGCGGACTCTTCAATAAATGTATTTACCGGCAAGCCTTTTGGTGAAGAAGACGACAGCAGCTCTAACTTCAGCATGGATTCTTTATTTACCATTGATGGCAATGCTCTTTCGGCAGCGTTTAAGATTGATCAAAATGCGCTTACGGCAGGACTGGGGGATATGAATCTAGACCTGTCGAATGTAAGTATTGATATGAGCTCACTGCCCGCTTTCGACGCGTCGTCTATTCAGGTGGATCCTAGTCAGATTGACCCTAATAGTTTGACAAATATGTCGTTTGATTTGAGTGGAATAGATTTACAAGGAGGGGTAGAGGTTAACTCGGATACTCTAGCCCAATTAATGAAGGGCATCGTAATTGACTTTATGACAAATTGGTATCCTTCCAATATGTCAAATTACGATGACTTTAATGCGGCGTTAAATGCTTATTTATCTTCCAGCGATGTTCAAACTAAGATTAATGAAGGTGTTTCAGCTGCTTTAACTTTTGATTCAGACGTAGAGCAGAGCATTAAAGACCAAGTTTCACAACAAGTCGGAAATTCTCTGCCGTTGCAAATTCAATCACAGATTTCTTCTGCTTTACAGGCTGCCGTGCAAAAACAACTCCAAAGTGCCATCCAGCAATATATGACACAAGTAATGTCTACTACCATGAGCCAATTCGGTACGGCACTACAGCAGCAGCTTGGTGGTGCTATGCAGGCTCAGATGGCCCAGCTTGCGACCAATATGGCTTCTGCGATGCAGGTAGATCCCAACGCGATGGCTAATGCGTTTAAAGTGAATATGGACGAAGAGAGCTTAGGCGAGCTCATGATGTCCATGATGACGGGTGGTGAAACTACCTACGATAGTAATTTGCGCGAGCTTGGTTATGCAGATAAATCGCAGCCCGCGGGTATAGATATATATCCAATAGATTTCGATAGCAAAGAACATGTCATTGAAATATTGGATGCATACAACACCCAGATGGAAGACAATGGGGAAGAAGATAAGGTCATCACCTATACCGATATTGTGGGTACCTTAATGTCTTCAGTTACTACAATCGTTGACATGATCAGCTACGTCCTGATCGCCTTTGTATCAATATCGTTAGTCGTTTCTTCTATCATGATTGGCGTTATTACCTACATCAGCGTTTTGGAACGTCGCAAAGAAATCGGTATTTTGCGTGCAATTGGTGCAAGCAAAAAGGATGTTTCTCATGTATTTAATGCAGAAACTATCATTGAGGGGCTCATTGCTGGCTTGCTTGGTGTGGGCATTACGGCATTGCTCTGTATTCCAATAAGCGCCCTTATTGAATTGCTTTTCGATGTTCCCAATATCGCATCATTGCCTATTGGCGCTGCTGTTGTGTTGGTGCTTATTAGTGTATTTTTGACCTTTATCGCAGGTCTTATTCCTTCTTCTTCTGCAAGTCGAAAAGATCCTGTGGAAGCACTGCGAAGCGAATAACAAATTGAGTAGCAGATAAGAAAAATTCAAGAGCTCCTTTTAGAGAAAGGAGCTCTTGAGCAAACGTTTAATAGAGCGCAAACCTAAGCAGGATAAATAAGGTTGTACAATTTTCGTCTTTAGCGCGAAGGGCCTGATAAATACTTTGCCAAATGAAGCGGGAAAGCTCCGGTGTGCCTATGGCGGAAAGCTTTTGTTTATCTATTAAAGCATCTGCGCAGATTACCTTTTCTAAACTGTGGTAGATATGTTCAAAGCAGGCGTTTTCTGCCTGACGTCCCTTTTGGCGCGTTCGTGCATCCAGAGATGATACTTCACCAAGCCAATTATTTCTGAATTGATCAAGGGCATGATTCATGGTGGTGTAGAGCCTTTCACAAAAGGTGATAAGGCTTTCTCCCTCACGGTAATTAAGGCAGGTCTGAGTCTCTTTTGAAAAGGCGATGGTTCTCCAGAATTTTGTGATTACTTCAGTTATAAGGGCTGCTTTATCGGGGAAGTAATTGTAGATACTTCCAACAGAGACTGAACATTCTTTAGCAATTGCTCGTACGCTTAAGGAAGAAAGACCGTGTTCGCAGGCATAGTTGTAGGCGGTATCTACTATCATGGCTTGCATTTTAGCGGGTCCTGCCATGGGGATTCCTTTCTGAACATTTCCGTGAAGAGTTCAGGGAAATACCTTCTCAAAACGCTCTTATGAGCTAGTTATTCATGCAGTGTATCAGCAGTCCTTCTACAATGAACAGTGTTCAGATGAACGTTGTTCAAAACGAGGTAAGGAGCTTGTGATGTCTCAATTAGTTAATGCTGCACAAGAAGACCGAACCTCTCAAGTTATGGGTGACTCTGTTCAAAACGATATCTCTGATTTTAAAAAGGATCATGGTTCGATGAAGGAAAAGCTTCTCAAAGTTAAGAAAAATAATCTTTTAGTAATTGCAGCTTTGGTATGGATAGTTGCGGGCGTGAATATCTTACACATTGGCTTAGAGGCCTATGCGGAAGGATATGCGAACTTTTTAAACGAAGCACTTTCTTTAGTTGTGGGGCTTATCTTTTGGTTTGGGATGTTTTATCGCTTAACGAAAAAGCATACGAATCGCATTACAAATTACAAAGAGCAAAATCAGTATTTCTGGCATTTCTTTGATCTGAAATCATTCATCATTATGGCGATAATGATGACCGGGGGAATTGCTTTGCGGGTATCAGGTATCGCACCTTCGGTGTTTATTGCGGTCTTTTATACCGGATTAGGTACCGCTCTTGCGCTTGCTGGGGTGCTTTTTGCTCGTAATAGAGTGAAGCTTGCCTTCGCGTGAGTACAGCAGCATATGTAGCTTTCGCTAACGGAAATGCGCAGTCCTAGATATACGCAACTTCCCTTAAAGGAAATATACAATCCTTGCCGAAGAACAAAACTATGAGGGATCGAAACGAGTATTATTAATTCAGCAAACGATACTGTTTGATTAGGTATGTTGAATTAATAAAGGGGATCCCATGCTCAATGAAACCATTCGGTCTATGACAAAAGATCAACTTCTCGAATTAATGGAGATAGATGCAAAGGATAGCGTTGCTCTTGATGGGGTATGGTTTCAATCGGTGGAACGAAAGTTTGGCATGGATGAAGCGATGTATCACGATCAGGAAGCATGGAAGCGTTTTT
>USIG01000093.1 GCA_900554685.1 uncultured Cryptobacterium sp. | reverse complement strand
ATTTACTTCTCCTGAAAGCATGCGCGCAATTTCTTCGACGCGCTCATCGCCCAAAAGCTTTGAAAGGTTAGTCTCGGGGTGGTCCTTACCCTGTTTGGTTACCACATAATGAACATCCCCGCATACCGCAACCTGCGGAAGGTGAGTAACCACAATCACCTGATGCGTTTTCGAAAGATCGAGCAATACTTCTGCAAGAGAACGCGCCGTTGAACCGCCCACGCCTGCATCTATCTCGTCAAACACAAGCGTATCGACCGCATCATTTGATCCCAATACCACCTTAAGCGCAAGCATTATACGGCTCATTTCGCCACCGGAAGCAATTTTTTGCAAACGTTGGGGCTTCATACCCTCACCTGCGGCATACAAAAATTCACACGTATGAGGACCCCACGTATCCCACTGATCTCGCTCGAGATCAACCAAAGGAGCTTCAAGCTTTGCCGATCCCATCTCCAAACGAGCCATTTGCACTTGCACCTGTGCCAAAAACTTAGGGATCACCCCAGCACGCGCTCTTTTCAGATCATCGGCAGCCTTTTGCAGCGCCGCTTCAGCTTCGTCAAGACGAGTACGCGCCTGCGCAATCAGCTCATCTCTACCCTCGTATTCTGCAAGTCGTTCTTCATATTGGGCGCGATGCTCAAACACCTCTTCCATACGAGGACCAAATCCGCGCATAAGCCCCTGCAATGCTGCCATGCGATTTTGAGCTTCTTCCAGCTCGTCGGCAGAATAATCCACCTGATCGCGATAGGTGGCCATGCTGCGCCCTACTTCTTCAAGATTAAAATAGGCCTCTCGAACAAGTGCTGTTTGCTCTTCAATGCTTGCATCAACTGAGGCAATTCGTTCTAGAGCCGAAAGGGCTTCATCAAGCTTTTCAAGCGCTCCCCCTGAACCACTGATGGAAGACTGGGCGGCAGCTGATTCGCTCAGTAACATTTCAGCATGCTCCAAACGAGGCAAAAGCGCCTGCAAATCTTCATATTCGCCTTCCTGGGGATCCACGGCGTTAATCTGTTCAAGCGCAAATCGCGCACGGTCAAGTTCTACACTATCAGCGGATTCAAGGTCAAGAAGTCGCTTCAATTCCGCCTGGGCCGCCTCCGTCGCAGAAAAACAGGATTGATACGTTTTCAAAAAAGGCAAAACCTTATCGCCTGCCCACGCATCAAGCAACTTGCGCTGATAGGCCGAAGACAGCAAATGCTGATGCTCGTGCTGCCCGCACAGATCAACATGGGTTCCAATGCGAGCTGCCAGTTCTTTTACCGAAGCCAAAGACCCATCAATGCTCACTCGCGATCGACCCTGCATTCCCACGCGTCGTGTTGCCACCACGCCATCATCTTCCCCGTCGAAGAAAAAACGTCCTTCAACGCGAAGTTCATCGCAGCCTTCGCGAACAAGACTTGCATCAGATCGTTCCCCCACAAGAAGCTTAAGAGCATTAAGCAAGGCGGTTTTGCCCGTACCTGTTTCTCCCGTTATAACCGTAAGTCCTTCGCTGGGCGCAAAGTGTGCTTCGTGGATAAGGGCGACATCGCAAATATGGATTTCATCAATCATGAAAATCCCCTTTATATCCTGCTTTATCCAAGCAATTTTAAGCATCCTTTTGGGATGGCTCTCTTTTTTACTGCGTACCTGATAAATCGTCCTTTTAAGAGCATTCAGTCATTAAGAACATTCAGCCATTAAGGACATTCAGTCAAGAACATTCAATCATTCCACCTGGAGGATGTTCAATCACCTCTTTGAAAAGATGCTCCGCCATCTTTTCGGAAAGCTACTCGATCTCTTTAAGAAGATACTCCACCATCTTCTCGGAAAGCTGCCTGATCTTTTCAAGAAGCTTTTCAAACCCCGCTTAAAAGACCGCTCAAGCACGCCATTCTCTTCTTGATTCTACACAACGAATCTCACATAAATCTTAAAAGAAGCGCAAATGCAAATCATATGCGCAACCAAGTATGTTTTTATATAAAACCAGGTATGTTTTATACTAGAGTTTCACCATAAGGAGGGGATTGTCTGTGTCTTACGAAAACGCACTACATAGTACCGCGTATCCTCTTCTCTCCTCTCTGCCAACGCCTCTCCTTGAGGTATTAGCCTCTATTGAAGAACAAGGTTACGAGGCATGGATCGTCGGAGGCTTTGTGCGTGATGCCCTTCGCGGTGTTAAGCCTCACGATGCCGATATTGCCACCAACGCGCGGTGGGAAGCAGTTAAAAAAATAGCTCTTGATCACGGTTGGCGTGTCATTGAAACAGGTACCAAGCATGGCACCATCACGGTAATCAACCAGAGCTATCCTCTTGAAATCACCACGTTTCGACGCGAAATGGAATATGCCGATCATCGCCATCCGAATGCTGTGGCATTCGTTTCTTCCATAACCGAAGATCTGGCGCGACGCGATTTCACTATCAACGCCATGGCTTTTCATCCTACGCGAGGACTTGTTGATCCTTATGAAGGACAAGCCGATTTACATCATCGAATCATTCGCTGCGTTGGCAACCCTACCCAGCGTTTCCAGGAAGACGCTCTTCGTATTGTGCGTGCCCTACGTTTCGCTTCGCAACTTTCTTTTTCCCTTGCAATAGACACCGGAAATGCGCTGTTCGAACAGGCTTCTACGCTATCTCACGTTGCGGGCGAGCGTCTTTCGGTTGAGCTTGAAAAAATGCTTTGCGGAAAAAACATTCGACCGGTTTTATTGACGTATGCTGATGTGCTAAGCGTAATAATTCCTCAGCTTCACGTTATGAAGGGCTTTGATCAGCACAGTCGTTGGCACATTTATGATGTTCTTGAGCACACCGCCTACGTTGTAGAAAATACTCCTCAAAAACCACTTGTACGTTGGGCGGCACTTTTCCATGATGCGGGAAAACCCGATACGTTCTTCCGTGACAAAAACGGTGTTGGTCATATGCCGGGGCACCCCCTGGCAAGCATCGATCATCTGCGCAAGGCGGCAAAACGTCTCCGCTTTAGTCGCAAACGTCTTCATGATCTGGAGCTTTTAGTGCGCTATCACGATGACCACCCCAAGCCAACTCGCCAAGATGTGCGCATTCTTTTCGCAAAGCTTGAAGAAAATGCTGACCTTTTCCATGTTATGTGTGATCTCATGCGTGGAGACGCACTTGGCCAGGCAGCTTTCAGCCACAAACGAGTTAAAACCATTGATGAGGTTGAGCATATTTTTGAAGAGATGCAGGCAGAGGGAGCTTGTTTATCGGTGCACGATTTGCCGATCAACGGAGCTGATTTAATCGCCCTTGGGATCCCTGAGGGTCCTCAAATTGGCCTACTGCTAAGCGAAGCCTTTGCTGCGGTGGCGCGAGAGGATCTCGAGCCGGATCGTGAAACTCTTCTTACCTACGTAAAGAAGCTCTCAGCGCTGGTGCTTTAGCCGCCGTAACTCACTTAAGTTAACATACGTCCGCTTAACGCCGTATGCCGAATTCCGTCTGCAAGCTTAGCCGCCGTATGTCCCGCCGTATGACAGCTTAGCTGCCGTATGCCGAAAACGCCCCGCTGCATACTAGCTTAGCCGCCGTATGCCCACATATGATTTACCGGGCCATATCCCTTACCTAATTCAAGATCATGAATAAGGGCTCCCGTTAAATAGCGCTTTGCTCGTTCTACCGCCTTTGAAAGCGGCATTCCTTTAGCAAGATAGGATGCAATAGCTGATGAGAGCGTACAACCCGTACCGTGGGTGTTTTGGGTTTTGACGTGCTTTTCATCAAACCATGTCACATCATCTTCACTCATCACAAGCACATCATCGGCACAGCCAGTAAAATGCCCACCCTTCACTAAAACCGCATGCGCCCCTTTTCGGCAAAGGATAATACCTGCCGTAACCATGTCGTCTTTTGTCTTGATAGAAACTCCGGAAAGTACCTGCGCTTCAGGGATATTGGGAGTAATTACTTCAGCAAGAGGAATCAGCTCTTCTTTAAGTGCCTGCACTGCAGCATCCTCGGAAAGCGAAGCACCCGTGGTTGCCACCATAACAGGATCGAGTACAACATGCGAAGCTTCCCATGCACGCAAACCGCGCGCTACTGCATGCACGGCATCGGCATTAGGAAGCATGCCGATTTTCACCGCATCGGGTCGTATATCTGAAAAAACGCTTTCGATCTGCTGAGAGATAAAGGCGTCATCAACGGGTAAAATCCCCTGTACGCCTTGGGTGTTTTGCGCGGTAAGTGCCGTGATAACTGTTTCGGCATATACCCCGAGCGCTTCCATAGTTTTTATGTCTGCCTGGATTCCTGCTCCGCCACTTGAATCGGACCCGGCAATACTTAATGCACAAGGAATCATTGATTTCTCACCTTCGCCTTTTGCTTTATATTTTATTCGCGCCTCTGTCTATGGCCTTTGCTTTGCTCGCGCCTCTGCATTCGACCTTCGCTGTCTTCGGGTTTTGCGGGCCTATTCATCCTTATCAGAGGGTGCTTCTTCCATTTCGTTGCCTAAGTCAATAACCAGACCGTCCATGATGGTATTTACCGTACGCACTGCGCACATTTTTCCACACATCGTGCAGGTTCCCTCGTTGGACGGAGGAGCACTTTCGAAATACTTTCGAGGCTTTTCGGGATCAAGAGCGAGCGAGAACATTTCTTCCCAGTCGACACGCCTTCGCGCATCGCTCATGCGGTTGTCAACGTCACGCGCATGAGGAATTCCCTTCGCGATATCTGCCGCGTGAGCTGCGATTTTCGTTGCAACTAAGCCTTCGCGAACATCGTTGGCGTCAGGCAAGCGTAGATGCTCTGCAGGCGTAACATAGCACAAAAAGTCCGCACCGCTTGAAGCCGCAACGGCTCCACCGATTGCCGCGGTAATGTGATCATACCCAGGAGCAATATCAGTTACCAAAGGCCCCAAAACATAAAAAGGCGCATTGTGGCACAGTCTTTTTTCCATCTTCATATTAGCCGCGATTTCATCAAGCGCCATATGACCAGGCCCTTCAACCATTACTTGAACACCGGCATCCCATGCGCGCTTGGTTAATTTGCCTATTTCGATCAATTCTGCAATTTGACCCGCATCGCTTGCATCATACGTGCAGCCTGGACGCATAGCATCGCCAATACTGATGGTGACGTCATATTCATGAAGGATTTCGAGAACCTCATCATAATGTTCATAGAAGGGATTTTCGTTTCCTGTTGCTTCCATCCAAGCAAAGATAAGCGACCCGCCACGTGAAACGATATTCATCAGACGACCCGTTTCTTTAAACGACTCGATAACGCGACGATTCATTCCTGCGTGCACCGTCACAAAGTCAACGCCATCTTCAGCATGAGCGCGAATGACGTCCAAAAAATCTTGCGCAGTAATTCCAATCAGTGGTTTTTCCAAATATCCAATGGCGTCATACATTGGCACCGTGCCGATCATAGCCGGAGACATGGCGATCAGCTTGCGGCGAAACTCGCGAGTCTTACCGTGATTGCTCAGATCCATAATTCCTTCGGCACCGAGCTCGATGGCAATGCGAGCTTTTTCGAACTCCATTTCCTCGTCCATTAAGTCGCCCGAAATGCCCAAGTTTACATTTACCTTCGTTCGCAGGCCCTCGCCCACTCCCTCAGGATCAAGCGTAGTGTGATTGATATTTGCAGGTATTGCGATTGTGCCCTTCGCGACGGCATCGCGAATTTCTTCGGGTGTTTTATATTCTTTAGCAGCTACCGCCTTCATTTCCGGCGTACAAATACCTGCGCGCGCTGCATCGATCTGCGTCATAGATGTGCTCCCTTCGCTGGAATTATCCATATCAGGTTCCGAGGGTCGAAGCCAAGCTTCCTCTCAGCCAGATTTAGCAGTTCTGTTTTCACTTCTAAATCTAGCTCCCCTTTTTATAGGTATTGTAGTGGTATGTATTGTAGTGCCCTTTTGAGGTAAAGTCCTTCTACTTCTGCAAGCGTGACAAAATTGTAGTCCAGACACATCTGGTTTGACATCTGATTCGCGTGTCTAGCCCGTACTTCTGACTCAATGAAAACCCTTATCCATTGGGTAGCGCATCATAATATGCGCGAGATAGTTCTTGCAGGGGAAACGTCACCCAAAGAGATCCTTGCTTAAGGCTAATTCGGGCAGGTTTTCCTTTAAGCTCGTTGGAAACGCCCCATAAAGCGCGGTTGACGCAAGTCGCATCTTCAAGATTCCATTCAAGACCTTCTTCAGACACACCTAAGGCAACATCACTGTGAGATAACACCGAACACACCCCATAAGCGCCCTCTTTGAACGACAACGACGAAAAAGGACCAGGAGCAACAAGAGGAGCGATTGCTTCATCCTCTTCTATTCCCCAAATGCAAGCACCCTGCGATGCGGCCTGGATCAAAAGCTGCAAATTACCAATGGTATGATCAAGCCTTCCAACAAAAGCATTGCAAACGACAAGCTCGTCAAACCCTGCCTCGATTGCATGATGTATAGCAAGGTCCATATCAGTAAAGTCTTTGTAGGCATCGTATTCGTATACCTCAGGATGATGAGGTACTTCGCCAAGCGAATCAAAATCGCCAAACACCGCATCGGGAGTAATGCCACGTGCTGTTACCTGCGCAAAACCCCCATCAACTGCGTATACCGCATCAAAAGATTGCGTTTCCAAAATAAAAGCGAGACCCTGCCCTTCTGAAGGGGCAGCACCTACCAGCAAACAACGCTTCATGGTGCTCTCTTTCCTCAATAATCGAATCCCAAATAACTATTCCGATTGAGCTTTGGTCTAATAGTCTAGCAGTACTGCTAAATACTGCCATCTGCTGACATCAAGAGCAATCGAGTCTGATACAATAGCCTCTCGGAGTGGGTCGGGCAACCGCGTGCAATGCATGAGGAAAGTCCGGGCTTCAAAAGGCAAGATGCCAGCTAACAGCTGGGCGGGG
>USIG01000092.1 GCA_900554685.1 uncultured Cryptobacterium sp. | reverse complement strand
TCATTCAGACATGATTGGGACTAAGCGCTAGCAACACATTTTTTCCTATAACCCAAAACAGAGCCTAAAAGTAAAAGAGGTATCGGCGCCATCTGCCGATACCTCTTTTTATTAACCTTCGTAAAACCAGATTCGTATAAGAATGAATCTTATCAAAAGAGTATTCGAGAAATCCTTAGTTAAGGGGGTTGTTTGTTATCTTTTCCCTTACCTTAGGTTCAGAGAAATACTGTTCGACATCTTCTTCCCAAGTAGGAAGTTCGGCTCCGAACATTTCCAACATGAGACTTTCAAGCAATACCTGTTCAGACGTTACTAAATCGGTTTTAGGGATCAGGAGCTTATGGGGTTCATATCCGCAGGTGGTAAGAACTTTAGAAAGAAAGTCGTAGCGGTTGGTAACACCGCGGCTCGTTACATGCAACACGCCAGTTGCTCGTTTTTCAATTGCCTTAATGATGAAGTTTGTATAGGTGGCAATTGAAGTAGGGGAGGCGTACTGGTCGGTGCGTGCCTCGAAAGGTTTTCCAGCCTTAAAGCATTCAGCTGCTTCTTTTACGATACCGCCATAAATGCTGTATACCCACGAAGAACGAATGATAAGACTGTTGTCTGGCGCTGCGTCTCGCACCATTACTTCTCCAGCTCGCTTTGATTTGCCGTAGGGGGTTTCTGGGTGGGGAGTATCGAACTCGTTTGCAGGTTCTGCCATGCGCTGAGGATACACATCGTCGGTAGAAATCTGAACCATATGTGCACCTACGGTATTGGCGGCAATTGCGACGTTCATAGCTCCAATAGCGTTGGTTTCGTAGGCCTTAATACGGTTGCTGATGCCTGTGGCACTACGAGAAATGCCAGCAGAGTTGATAATAACATCAGGCTGGAGCTCGACTGCAAAAGCTTGGAGACGGTCCGCATCAGTTACGCTCAGCTCAGTGTCAGTACCTACAACACGATAGGTTCCCAGGTTTTGAAGACGACGAATTAGTTCGCCACCAATGAAGCCCTTTGCGCCTGTTATCCAGATGGTTTTAATGTCACTCATACATAAATCCTTACCGTGGTAATTGGGTAAGTATGCTGAATTCAATTCAGATCCAGCATACTTGTTAACTGAGATTTAAGCTGCCTGGCCAGAAGGGGTTTGCGTTGGGGTAGAACCCTGATCGTCGCCAGAGCCATTGTTGTTGCGCTTTCCTAAAGCCCGTTGAATAAGGGTAATAGCGGCAATAATAGCAAAGCCAATCAAGTTAATAACGATGGTATACATTTCCGTTACCGACCCAATGGGGATCATGATAATAACGCCAGCAATAACCGAAATAATACGGAATACAGGGTTGATCTTCTGGAAGAGATAGCCCTGCAAGCCCGCAGCGATGCTGTACAGACCGCAACCTGCCATTACCGTGTTCAGCACGGCAAGCCAGATAGGAATTTCGGTATCGCCTTGCAGAATCATTGCAGGGAAGAATGCAAAGATGAAAGGAATGATATAGGCAGCAATACCTAAGCGTGTTGCATTGAAAGCGGTGCGCATAGGGCGCGATTTAGCGATAGCACTACCAGCGTAGGCCGCCAGAGCAACAGGGGGCGTGATGTCTGCCAAGATACCAAAGTAGAATACAAAGAAGTGAGCGCAAACCAGAGGAACACCAAGCTGAATAAGGATTGGTGCGCAGGTTGCTGCCATGATGCAGTAGTTTGCAGTGGTAGGAACACCCATGCCTAAAACAATGCAGCACAGCATGGTCAGGATCAGACCAATAATCAGGTAGTCGCCAGCTGCAAGAACAATGACGTTGATGATAGTAGAAGCAAGACCAGTAAAGGTAATGCAGCCAGCAATCAAGCCCGCCAAAGCACAAGCAACGCCAACAGCAATACTGTTGCGAGCGCCTGCTGCAAAAGCATCAAGCATGCTCAAAAGAGCAGTACGAGCGGTTTCGTAAAGAACGCTGCCAAAGGTGTCTTCTTCTGTACGTTCTTGCCAGTTGGTAAGGAAGAAGTGGATGAATCCAATTATCAAAGCAGCGAAGATAGAGATTGCTGCAGACATTGCCATGGTGTAAATACCTGCAGATACAATCCATACCAGTAAAACCAAAGGAATAATAAGGTAGCAATTCTTAAGCAGGTAAATCCAAGAAGGAAGATCCTTGATAGGAATACCCTTCAAACCACGCTTTTTAGCCTCAAGATGAACGGTCCAGAAAATACCAGTGAAGTACAGAATTGCAGGAATAATAGCGATGGTGGCAACCTGGATGTAGGGAATACCCATGTATTCAGCCATCAAGAATGCTGCAGCACCCATGATAGGAGGCATGATCTGACCACCCGTTGAGGATGCAGCTTCAACAGCGCCTGCGAATTCAGGGCGATAACCGGTTTTCTTCATCATAGGAATGGTTACTGAACCGGTGGTTACGGTATTGCCTACCGAAGAACCGGAAACCATACCACATAAAGCAGACGAAATAACTGCTACTTTAGCAGGACCGCCTGAAGACCATCCTGCAATTCGGTTTGCAAACGAAATGAAGAAGTTTGCAATACCAGTACGTTCCAAGAAAGCACCGAAAATAATGAACAAAACGATGTAGGTGTAGCAAACGTTAGTAGGGGTGCCAATAACACCACTTGTGGTGTAGAAAAGCTTCTGAATAACGTTTGAAAGGGTGCGATAAGCATCGCCGTTGTAGCTGAACTGCCAATACAGTGCATAAATAAGCAAGCAGCCTACTACGATAATGATTGGGATGCCAACACAACGACGGCAGAGTTCAACAAGAACAAGAATGCCTAAAATACCTAATACTACCTCAAGGGTGCCAATGCGGGTACCCATCATCAAGATGTCAACGGTATTGAAGGAGTAGTACAGAAATGCTCCTGCGCCAATTACCATCAAAACAATGTCGTACCAGGGAATGTGGTTAACGCGGGCATCTGTTTTGCTGGCAGGATACATAAGGTAGCCAATGATAATGATGCCTGCAACGAAGCGAGCAAGACGAGTTTCTGCCTGCTCCAAGCTAAAAAGGGTCATGCATAAGCAGTACACCGAAAAGGCAACCATAATACCCGTAATAACAATTTTTGGTGCGCCTTCCCAAATACGAGTATTAGATTCCTTGTCGTACTTACGCATAATAGCTTCAGCATCAACTTCCTCGTTGCCTGATGCTGAAGCGGCGACGTCAGGTTCGGTGACCTTTTCTTTTTTCTTAAATATACTCACGTAGTCTCCTTGATCATGATCTTCGAGGGCAAAAAGCCTATCAGGGCTGGAGCAAAAATCTTTGCAGCAGCCCTGAATGAAGGTAAGTATCAAAAAGATTGATTACTTAATTTGAGATCTCTTTATAAAACAGAATGCTAAGCAAACGTTAAGAGAACATTATTTGGTGGGAACCTCGATGCCCTGCTCTTCGTAGTACTTAGCAGCACCAGCAGCATAAGGAATAGAGGTAATAGAGGTGGCCTCTTCAAGGCTTAGCTCGGCATATTTTGCATGAGCATCAGGCTGTGCTTCAGCACCATCGAAGATGGACTTGGTGAAGTTGTAAACTGCATCCTGATCAACAGAGTCGTTGGCAAGAATTACTGCCAAAACAGCAACAGTGGTGCAGTCCTCATCCATGCCGTTGTAGGTACCACCAGGGATGATGGATTCTGCATAGTAAGGAGAGGTTTCCTGGAGTTTAGCGATGTGCTCATCATCCATAGATACCAAGTAAGCCTGCTTGGAAGTGGTGAGGTCAGAAATTGCAGTGGTAGGAGCACCTGCAGTGATGAATGCTGCATCGATCTTGTCGTTCTTCAAAGAATCGGCAGAGTCAGCAAAGTTCTGATATACCGCATTGATGTCATCTTCAGTCATGTCGTAAGCACCAAGGATGTCAATAGCGTTGAAATATACACCGGAGTTTGCAGCACCAATAGATACGGTCTTACCCTTCAGGTCTGCAACGGTCTTGATGTCAGGATTGCAGGTAACAATCTGAACTTGCTCGCCATACAAAGCAGCTACAACAGAGAAGTCCTTGTAAGGAGCACCATCAAAGAGGCTTGTGCCCTCATAGGCGTAGGTAGATACGTCAGATTGGCAGAAAGCAAGTTCAGCCTCATTGTTCTGAAGTGCTTCAATGTTAGCCTTAGAACCTTCGCTGGAAAGTGCGTTTACTGCAACGCCTGCATTGTTAGTAGAGTACTGGGCAAGTACGGTGCCATAGGCATAATACGTACCAGATTCGCCGCCCGTTACGAAACGCAGCTCAGAAGAGCTGGAGCCGCCTTCGCTTGAGTCGCCGCTATTTCCGCCGCAACCAACAAGAGCAAAGGCGAGTGCAGCAACAAAAGCTGTCGTAACGATGGCAAGAAGTTTTTTCTTCATAATCCATCCTTTCTAAATATGGAAAATTCGCACATTTGATTCAGATATTTTACGTGAGATTTTTACAAAAATGTGACAAACTAAAAATAAAATTTGTAGAAGTACAAAAATTATTGGATAACGGTTGTGAAAAGCCGATGAAAGGGAACGAAAGGATGCCCATACGCTATGGCGCTTGACGACTGGGGTTGGTTTATAGCACTAGCAGAGCAGGAAAGCTTTACAAAAGCTTCGGAATATCTTCAGGTTTCTCAGCAAACATTAAGTGCGCGTTTAGGGGTGCTTGAGAAATCTTTAGAGGTCAAGCTTGTTACGCGTGGTACGCCGCTGACTCTTACGCCTGCGGGAAGGGTGTTTCTTCTGTATGCGCGAGAACAGAAACAGGCTCAACGAGATATGCTCCGTCAAATCGGCGAGGTTACTGGTAACGGCGTTGGTACTTTAAAAATTGGTATTTCACATTTACGTAGTCAAACGCTTATGCCTTTTGTGTTGAAAAAGGTTCGAGAAACTTTGCCTAAGATGCGCTTTCAGCTTATTGAAGGAACAAATCGTGAGCTTTTGCGCATGGCAGAACATGCCGAAGTTGATGCAGTTGTTGCTCGCTTTGAAGACGTTCATCCTGGAGTAGACCTGTTTGCGCTTTATCAGGAAGAGATCGTTCTTGCTCTTCGTGCTGACGTTCTTGAGGATTCAACGAATAAACCCTGGCAAGATGCTGTTGCGTTGGTTGAGGAAAAGGGAATGAGCGTACTGAAAAATTGTCCGTTTGCCCTGGGAACTCTTGATGATATTGCGGGGCGGATTGGATATTCGGTATTGCGTAATGCTGGCATTAAACCCTGCGTCGTGGCTACAAGCGAAAATATGGGTACCTTATTAGGTATGGCTACAGAGGGTCTTGGCGCGGTGTTTTGTCCAACAGATGTACTTGCATCGAGTGAAAAAGCTTCTTCTCTGGTTCGTATTTCACTGACAAATCAGACCACCTATACCATTTCTTTAGGGATTCCCTCAAAAAACGAGCCTTGGAATGCCCTTGAGGTGTTCAAAGAAGCGCTTTATTGTGCTGCCGAACTTCATAACAGGCACGAATCAGGACAAAAATAATCTGCACCCATCAATGTGATAGGTGCAGAAGGGAATTTGGCTCTTTTTGACTAAGAGCTCTGCCAGCACTTAAGAAGATGCGTTCGGCTGTCCTAAGGTGAAATTTTCAGGAAGCGCACTTATTTAAACTCAGCTATCCGATTACTAGAACGTAAGCATCATGCAGCCGGTTGCAAGCAAAAGAGCAATAATCATTTTGGCAAGATACTTTAATGACTTGTTTACTCCAGCCATACGCTCATCGCTGTATCGATAATCAGGCGTATTAAATATCCTTTTATGGGTAAAAAGCCGTGCGCTATCGCTAAAAAGGGAAAGTAAGAGTTTTACAAACTGAATGAAAGTATAAAGGTAGAGTATGAGCGCAATAATTTCCACAATAAACTCCTTGAGAGAAACAGTTGGTTAGGTACCGCATATTGAGAAGACACTGTAATAAACTTAGTGGTTATTACGAGGCCTCGTCATTCCTTCAAGGGCTGCATCGGCTAAATCATCACGGGCAATAACCTGATAGCGTGGTGGTTTTTTGATTCTATGAGCGGGCTCTGGATGTGCAGGCCTATGCCAAAATCGAAGATCTAAAACATCGTCGCATCCTGGATATTTTCTAAAGATTTCATGAGGATTGGTTCCGTAGTAAAGATCACGAATAACCCCATTTGGAGTAAGGGCAGACCCCTCCAAGAAATAATGAGAATTACTGCGAAGGATAAAGATAATATCCAAAGTAACCGAGGATGGTTGATGTGATGTCTTTATACCCTCAGGTGCCATCTCATAGATCGTAAACTGATACTGAGGATAAGACGCACTTTGGTGAGCAAAGTAATCTACTACTTTATTATCATCATCGCTCGATGAGATGTTTTGGGAGTCGTTTCCTCTGCCAGTTGGATATCCATACGAAGAGGCGGTACTTGCCTGATCTGCATACAACATATCTGTCTCGTAAGAGGACGGATGGTTTTGAGAAGATGCAAGTTGACTGCGCAGTTGTTCCAATTCAGCTTCTTTTTGGGCAATTTGATCTTCAAGATCATGAGAATAGGAACGATTAAGATTGCCGAAGAAACTGTTATGCGAGTTCTTTTTGCCGAAGCCAAACATAGTGTTGTCCTTTCTTTAGTAAGAGATCCAATACCACATAGCAAACTACCTAAATATAAAAAGCTCCGACTTGTTATTCATGCTCACATAGGTGAGGTTATGAACAACCTTTGCTTATTGTAACTGATTAAGGGAGGGTATAAAGAAAAAAACTCAGCAGGATGGTTGTTTATCAAGATTGTTCATCCAGAGGGGATTCCAGGCTAAAGAGAAAGAGAACTAAAGAATAAACGAGTACAAATAAAAAGAGAGGAAGCTTTCGCTTCCTCTCTTCCCGGAATCTAGCCAAGAGAGAATCTTGGTTTTGTAAGAATCAGAGCTAGAACTAGTCAAGCTTAGAGCCAGCAAGCCAGGTCTGATACTCAAGAGTACCGTCGTGATCTTCAATACCCTTAGCGATGGTGATGCGCTGTACGGTAGGAG
>USIG01000091.1 GCA_900554685.1 uncultured Cryptobacterium sp. | reverse complement strand
CAGCTGTCGCATAATCACTCCTTTTCTTCTTCAACAGGAAAACAGCAGGAAGGTTCTTCAACATCGGTTTTTTCTTCACTTTCACGAGTTGAACGAACACTCGACAGTTTGGATTGGAACGTAACGTAATGGGGAAGCTTTAAGTGAGACACAAAGCCGGTTGCCTCCACCCCGTCGACGTGATACAACACGAATTCTTCGTCTTGGGTGGGATATTGTTTATCGCCCTGATTAAGGCAAAAATCCAAAACACTCATCGCGATGGCTTTGGTTTCCAAATGGCCCATCACTAAGCCATAGCCCACTTCAAAGGAAAGCTGAGCCTTGTTGTCTTTAACAGAATCAACCGAGAACACGCTTTCAACTTCAGTAACAGGAATGCTTCCCAGGTAATAGGCATCTTCTTCGTTGTGATCCTGCGAAAGAGGATTGTCGATCAAGATCTCGACAGAACCTGCACGAAGCTCTCCAACCGTTGGATGTGAAGGCCCGAATCCACGAATAGCTGCATAGCCAAGGGTGGTAACACCTTGCGTCATGCCGCGCGCAAGCGTCTGAAGACGGGCCGAACGAGGAGCGGGAAACGTAAGTGGCTCCATGGTTACATCAACTGGCTCGGTGTCATCATCTTCGTAGGTGGCCGTCAAACCTTCTGAGCGCAGGTAATCCATGACTTTAGGAAGTGAACCGAGCGATGCAAGTGCCTCTGGGCTTGCGCTACCCCTTGTCTCTTTTGCCTTCTTCTCAAACGATTCACGAATCTGTGCTTGATCTTCGGCGGTTTCATCATCCAGATCAAAATTGATCAATCGGTGAGAATAGTCGCGTGTTGCGCCAAGAAGCTGTCCGCCGGGTACATCTTTAAAAGCCGCCGAAATTCGACGTTCTACCTGCATAGTAGTGGTGTCGATAACACGCGAAACATAGGGACGCTCCAAGGTAGACCTAAAAGCGCGCAGCAAAAACACCGCCTCTTCAGGAGATCCTTGCGCCTGCTTCAGCGCCAAAGCAGCCAAATGAGGGGCATAGAGGGAAGCTTCTCCCATAACTTGTTCGATTAGCCCCGGAAATGTGATCTCAATTTCTTCAACCGATGAAGTATTGCCATGAGCAACGCGCTCATATTCAAGAAGCTTCAAGCTTTCTTCAATGGCAAGTCCGCCACCACGAACTGCTACATATCCCATGCTGCACCCTCCTTTTCAACCGAAACAATCTTGGTTGTACGAGGGATGCCTACGACGTGGCCTTCCACATCAACAAGCACCAGGTCAATACCGCAGGGATATTCATCGCCGCGATCGCGACGTGCCTCAATCCAGTCGTTGCGATCAACAAAAAACGTATGAGTCTCCTTTATGCCAGGTCCACGCAGAGTAACTCGATACCCCTTTTTGTCGAAAGATTCCTCGTTTTCATCGCTCATCTTTTGATCGGATGAAGACTTCTCGCAATTATTGAGGTGTTCTGATCCCGGAATGACATCTCCTGCCAACAGGCCACAATTCACCACAACCATTGCTCCTTTTTCTGGCGCAATAAGTGTTCCTTCAAACGCCTTCAAAATCGCATCACGACAGGCAATAGAATGAGCTATGTCGGGAACGAGGATGAAATTGGCCTGCTCCAGTTCACAGGGGTGAGAATGCGTATTAAGCACCACCCATTGCGTTGCCTCTTTTTTATGAGTACCCGAAACAGCAAAGGTAACAGCCTGATCAACAAGGGTTTTAACTACCACTTCAAAGTAAACAGGCAGCGGGTTTTCTTCTTCACCGCCTACGCGCAGCGTCCCTACTTCACCGAGGAGGCCTGGACGTGCAAACGCATTCATAATGTTGCGGAACGCATGTTGCAATACATGCGTTTCAGTATTATTTGCAATCATAGTCACACTTCCATGGTCGAAAAATCTACCTGAGTTTTCAAAAGCACCTCGTTGCGCATACGCTTTTTGGCTTGCAGGCGCTCGTCCGATTGGGCAAGCAACGCATTCCACCCTGCCTCTTCGCATGCAGCAGAATCAAAGGTGTAGGCAGCATCAACTACCGCTAAATCGAACGCCTTGTCGTGATCCTCTCCCATGACCATGCCGTATCCATACGTGCTGCCAATTCGTACCACGCATGAAGTCATAAGCGCTTCCCCTAAATAAAACTGAGATCGCTGCGCGCTTTCACGCACGCGAAGCATGACAAGCTCTTCGGTTGGCTCTTTGACAAGAGCAACGTCATGCTTTTGTTCGACTTCTCGCGCAAGCTGGTCAAGGACATCACGATCTCCTTCCACCAAAATGCGCGTACGAGTCTTTCTTTCCATTTCCTTTTTCTCTCCTGATTTTTCTCTCTAGTTTTGGACAATGAAACGTTTGCGGAGTTGCGTCGCAATGATTTCCAACACAATCGCAACCGCCAAGCAGAAGTACACGATGACGCCTACTTCATGAATATTGAGATAGAAACTGCCTGCCAAAAACAGCTGGTAACCAACGCCGCCAGCCCCCGCAACAGCTCCTACTGCAACCGCATTTACAAAATTGATTTCAAATCGAATGAACGTCCACGAAAGCATTTCCGTTATCTTTTCAGGCACTACCGCAGAAAACACCACTTGCCACCAAGAAGCACCCGAAGCGCGCAAAGCCTCAATCACTCCCGGATCAACCTCTTCGAAGCTTTCGGAGTAGGCCTTCACCAGATACGCCACGCTATGGAACAAAAGGCCCGTTACTGCCGCTTCAGGTCCCAAGCCAATAGCAACCGTAAAAATAAGAACCCATAAGATAGTTGGCACCGCACGGAAAAACGACATGATAGCTTTAATGACGTTTGAAACCGCCTTATTGGAAAGGTTCATAGCAGCAAATAGTCCGAAGAAAAATGCAATGACCGCACCAATAAAGGTAGTAAGTGCTGCAAGAGCAAGGGATTGAAGGGTGCCTATTAAGACGTCTTCCATGCTGAAGTGATTAGCCAACCACGGTTGTGTAAGCATGGTGGCAAAATCTTCCAGAGCCGCAGGAACAGCTTGCGCCATAGGAATCTTTCCGTAATCCATAATGACGAAGGTAAACACCGTAACTGCTGCTAAAACGCCCAAAGTAAGCCACAAAATCCTATTGGATTTATTTGCAAGACGAGTTTTAATACGCCCACGGTGGCTTCGTTTAATTCCCAATGTTTCATCATCGAGCTGCCGCGCTTCAGCAATGCGCTCAGCACAGGCAACAGAGCTAATAGAAGAACTCATATGATTTGCCTCCTCACGTAGTTAGATGTCGCTTCACAGGCAATTACCACCACGATGATGAAGAGCAAAATAAGCGCTGTTACGCCATAGTCAAAGCTTTTGTAGTACACATTGAATACAAAACCGATTCCGGTGCCGGTCAAAATACCAACCAGCGTGGCATCGCGAATGTTGGTTTCGATCATATAGAGAAGCCAGCTCACCACAGAGGTAATTGAAAGAGGAATAACTGCCTGGGTAACAATCTGCAGATAGCTTGCTCCCGTAGAGCGAAGCGCCTCGATCACGCCGACGCTTATTTCATCAAGGGTTTCCAAAAAGCAGCGCGTTAAGTAGCCAAAGCTTCCTAGAAACAAAACGAGAAATCCGGTAAATTCACTTTGGTTGAAGGAAAAAAGCAAGATGAAAGCCCATGCTACCGCAGGAATATTACGAAAAAGCGAAGCGATACCTCGAACGATCAGCGAAGTTGGACCGCCAATCCCTACCGAACGGCATCCCAAAACCGCCAATGCATAGGCAAAAATTGCGCCCATTACGCTTGAGGCAACCGCTGAAAGAACCGTCGAAAGAAGAGCATTAAGAATCTGCGGGATCTTCCCTAGCGATTCTGCCGTAGGGACAAAATTGGTGGCCATCCAAACAACCGCAGAAGGAAAATCCATAACCGCCGCAACAAAATCAAAATCAACCGCAGCTCCCGAAAGCGCATTGATCGCAATGAAGGCCAGCGCAAGAACAACGATAAATAGACTGCGCTTGCGAAAGAATTTTCGCCCTTCGGGAGAATCAGGAAGAATTACCTTGCCGGCATCGGCGATATCACTTGAGACAGGTCCTTCAGCTACCCTGCGATTCAAGAAAGAAAACGCACTCATAAGGCCACTCCCGATAAGGCCTCTTTTTCTTTTGCTGACGCCTCTTCTTTTGCCGATGCAACAGAGGCCTGATCACTTTCGTGCGCAACAATACCCGGACGATCAGGAGCTTGATTTACCAGTTCGCCTTCCTCTACTCCGTTTGCATGCTCACGCACATAGGGAGTGCCGTAAATATAGGAAATAACTTTGGCATCCAACTCATCTGGCGTACCGTCGAAAACCAATCTACCCTGGCGAAGTCCAATGATGCGATCGGAAAACTCCACGGCATAATCAACCTGGTGCAGATTAACCAAACAAGTAATACCCAACTCGTCGCAAGCCCAGCGAAGCTGCTCCATCACGGTACGGGAAGAACGAGGATCCAAACTCGCAATCGGTTCATCGCATAGCATAAGAAGAGGATCCTGTACCAGGGCACGCGCAATTCCTACGCGCTGCTTTTGACCACCGGAGAGCTGATCAGCACGCTTGTAGGCAAACTCCGCCAAGCCAACCTTTGCCAAAATGTCAAAGGCTTCCATTTTTTCTTCTTCAGAATAAAGACCAAGTGCGCCAGCAAGGCTTGATTTGTAGCCCAGTCTGCCTTGTAAGACATTTTCGATAGCACTTGCACGATAAACCAAGTTGTAGTGTTGGAAGATCATGCTGATACGACGACGCACTCCGCGAAGTTTACGCTTAGACATTTTAGTTACGTCTTCGCCGTTGAAAATAACGCTGCCTTCCGTAGGGTCAATAAGGCGATTTATACAGCGCAGAAACGTTGATTTACCTGCACCTGAACAGCCAATTACACTTACAAATTCGCCACGACCAACCGTTACATTTATCCCATCGAGAGCTTTACTCTTACCGTTGTAACTTTTGGAAAGGTCGTCGATAACCAAGAGGTCCGAATCAGCCATAATTCCTCTCCGTAAAAATTGATAGAACATAAACTTGCAACCCGCCGAGAGACTCGGCGGGAGCAATTACAAACAAACCATTTAGCCGAGATTTAGCCGAGGTTGCGAATGGGGTCATACCAGGAGTCTTCAACTGGAACAAAGCAGGTCTTGTCAGATTCCTTTTCAACCAAACCAGTAGCGTTTTCGTCTTCGCCGTCATAGAAAATTGCAGAATTAGAAGCCGTATCGGCAGAGGTCATGGCGTCAGTGATAGCCTTTTGCTCATCCTCGCTCAAGGTATCGGTGTTGTAGCAGAAGGGAGCATTCAAAACAGGAGTGATGCCGATGATGGTGAACTGCTCGCCACGTACCGTATCAAAGGGAGCTTCAGCATTGTCCTTTACCTGATATACCGCACCAACCGTATTAGGCTCACCAGATACCAGATCGAAATACATATCAACGTCAACATCATCAAACGCTGCGACATCAGCATTGCCGGAAAGCAGGTTTACTGCAGATCCCTGATGAGAATCGCCAAACATTACCGAGCTAAAGAACGCACCATCTTCGAGCAGTTCATCGGAAGATTCCAAGCCGAACTTTTCAACAATGGAGCTTGAAGGAATTGCAAAACCAGAAGTGGAGGTAGCTGATACAAACGAGAAGCTCTTTCCTTTAATGTTGTCAATGGAGTACGTATCGCCATCTTTGTACTGATCAGCGTTTTCGGTCTTAACGCAAATGCGGCTGTAATAGCATGCCTCATCAAGAGTGCCGTTAGCATCGCTTGCCGTAAAGGCGCACTGAACTTTGTCGTTCTTCTGGTTTGCCTGAACATAGCCTTCAGCGCCAAGGTAGCCTATCTGAGCTTGACCAGAAACAAGAGCTTCGATTGCGACGTTATAGTCGGTCGTTGTCATGATCTCAACATCGCGGCCAGTTGCGTTTTTAATAATGTCGGCAACTGCATCACGAGAAGCTTCCATATCAGCAGAAGAGTTATCGGGTAAAAATACTACCGTGATAGGTTCACTATCAGAAGAACCTTCTCCAGAATTCGATGAACAACCCGTTGCGAACAACATGGTACCAAGCGCAAGTACTGCAGTGATCAACACTGCCAAGGAACGCTTTGCGAGAGATACACCTTCCATTTGCCTGTCCTTTTCCTTTCTTTTTCCAATCGCAAATTACTTTTGCGAATATAACGAAGGAAAAGCTCGAAAAAAATAATCTGAACGCGGTTATAAGACAGGTTTAAGAAACGCCGCGCAAAGCTGAAATTGCCGTAACATTTGTAAAAAGAATCAGGAAAAACGAGTTTACGTTTTACCTCGATGACATGTTTATTTAATACGGTTCTAAGATAGCGACACTTGTATTTAACAGGACTATTTATTAAGGGAAATAACGTGAGCTAAGGAAGATGCCTGGCAAAAGCCACCCCTCCCGAAGTGCAGCACAAGCAACACTATTCAAGCAGTCCTATTTAAGCCACCCGATGCCTCTACAAAATGGCACCATTTGAACCGTCCTACGCCTCCATAAAGTGGCATCGTTTAAGCCATCCTACGCCTCCATAAAGTGGCATCATTGTTTTACTTTTTGGACTTTGGCCACATTTTCACTCTGTATGCATTTTTGTGTTTTGCCGTATTCGAATACTATTACCCATTTGTTGATTTTCTCGCGCAAAAAGTATGCACACGACCACAAAATGTGGCACCAATGAGAAGAACATTCTAATTTGCTACAAAATGATCGCGTTACTTTGTGCATACAAGCCCAAAATGTGGCAAAACTAGCAAAAGCGCCCCACAAGAATACACAAGAGCACAAAATGTGTCAGGCCGAAAGATACCTTATGCGCGACGTGCCTCATCGGTAAATATCTTATGTGCGGCGGATCATCTTCTGGGGATATTCTATGTGCGCTGTGTCACTCTGTCAGATATCTCATGTGCGCTATGTCACACCGACAGATATCCCCCACAGAAATGCACCATATTGGATGTCTTAAGCAAAACATGCCACTGGATGCCTTAAACCTTAAGAGTAGGAAAAGTACGTCCCGCAAAAAAACGCCTTATCGGA
>USIG01000090.1 GCA_900554685.1 uncultured Cryptobacterium sp. | reverse complement strand
GGGCTTACCTGGACTTATACAGGAGTTATAGCAACACATTTTTTCCTATAACCCAAAAAGGTAAGTAATTACAAGAAAAGCGCCTGCCTAAACAGACGCTTAATTTTCCGCAGTCCTACTTGCGTGATGCACTCACGCAGCCTCTACGCTATATGGCCTGTGTTTACATAAATTCTTTTAAGAATTTATCCACTGCCGCATTGAACGCAGCAGGATTATCGTAAGCAACGAAATGATCGCCCTGAATAAGCACAAGCTCGGCCTTTGGCAAACTCTTATAAATAAGTTGCGTGTGCTCGGCTGAAATCATATCGTTGGTGCCCACAATAACTAACGTTGGCGTTTCGAGCTTCGTAAGTTTTGCTGGATCGATAGAAGGCTGCGTAGCCATAAGGTTCAAGAGCTCATAGCGTCTCATTGCCTCTTCGCTTTCATCCTTCTTTTCGGCAGCTTCTTTTGCCTTTGCGGCAATACGCTCCTGAATAGGAGGAATAAGCCCTTTAAAGTCCAAGTTAGCACCGTTCAAAATCAGCTTATTTACTCGCTCGGGATTTTTAAGCGCAAACAGCAACGCCGTAATACCGCCATCAGAGAATCCCAAAATATTTGCCCGGAAAATGCTTTGCTCGTTCATAAAGTCAAGCAAGTCTTGAGCAAACTGATCAAACGTAAAAGGCGCTGTTCCACGAGGAGATTCGCCCTGCCCACGCGTATCCAGCGCAATTACGCGATACTCTTTTGAAAAGTATTCGATCTGATGCCTGAAACGAGAGCCATCTTCACCATTACCGTGAAGCAAAATGAGCGGATAGCCAGAGCCTTTTTCCTGATAGTGAAGCTTGATATCCATAGCCCCTCCTTTTCCCTCGTCTTTATTGTAACGGTCTTTGAGCCCCATTATCACCCGCATCATTTCAAGCGGCCTGCTTTTTTAGCATTTGGTTACCTATGTGCTTGATACAATGCGAAGAAGGACAATCGAAGGGGGATCCACATGAAAATTCTTGCAATTAACGGAAGTCATCGTGTAGGCGAAAACACCAGCAAGCTCCTCCAAATGGCGCTTGACGAAGCTGCTGCATTAGGTGCCGAAACTGAGCTGGTCGACTTAGCTGAACTCGATATTGAATTTTGCGCCGGATGTAATAAATGTCTGTTTAAGCCCGCATGCTCACTCAATGACAACATGGATGAACTCAAACAGAAGATGCTTGATGCCGATGGTATTATCATTGGCTCTCCCGATTATTTCGGCAACGTCACCGCACGCACGAAAAACTTCATCGACCGCACCCGTCCGCTCCATATGACCTCAAACCAATTAAAAGGCAAAGTTGGCGGGTTTTTAACAATGTCTGGCCTTGATAATTGTGGAGCCGAATCCACTAACGCAGTTCTTGAAAACTTCTTCGCTACCCACGAAATGCTTATTGTGCATCCTCGCCCCGAAGGACCTGTCATTGCATCGGGAATTACTGGATCGCTCATGGCGGGCATGCAAGACGGAAAGCCCCGTTGGCGCCGCAGCGTTGAAGAAGACCCTATTGCTCCAAAGCTTGCTCACCAACTTGGCAAAGACATGGTTGAACTTATCCAAAAGCTCCAAGGCTAGATAAAAACCTCGGAGATTTATAGCAACCTGAAGCTTAAGCACCCCAGGATGCCTAACACGATCCACGGCGCCCTGGGGTTTTCTTAATGGGCACCTGGCGCAATCTACGGCCCTGGGTTTTCAATGGGCGCCTGACGCAATCTACAGCGCCCTAGGCTTTCTCAATGGATGCATGAGAAACCTTTCCATAAACTGCTTTCATCAGTTCATAAATGATACTAATTTTGTGCCATTTACTCTCATATATCTTTCTTATACCGATTCGTTTGTAAGAACTCTGTGACAAACACACGTGACTCTTTGCTTTTGCGCTAATCTGCGGACCTAATCTTATTCGTTATGCCAACCTGGTCTTATTCCAGACACTAATTTATACATAAAGGAGCCTTATGACTTCCCACGATAATCCCTCTGATACAAAGCAAAAGTTTTCGCTTAAAACTTTTGCAAGCCCCCAAAACATTTCACGCGCTATGCAGGTGTTCTTATCAGGAGCGCTCTTTATTCTGGGCGCCGTTTTATCCGTTTTGCTTTTGATGAGCACTTGGAATTTAATTCTGCTTGTCTTTGTGGCACATGAGGTAAGTAGTAACGAAATTCTTGCCTCCATTGTCACGTGGTTTTTATACTTCGAGTTTCTTGCGCTGATTTCAAAATACTACCAATCAGGGCTTCATTTCCCTTTGCGCTACTTCATCTATATCGGCATTACCGCGATTGTTAGACTGATCATTCTCTATCATGACGATCCAATGAACACCCTTATTTTCTCGGTTGCTATTTTGGTGCTCCTTGGAGGACTATGGCTTGCCAACACGAGTGTTATCAGGCGCGACGGACAATAAAAGCAATAGAGAAACTACGGAACTGTCCAATCACCCCCGCATAGTGAGCAGTTTATTCTTGGGGTGTTACCCTACAAAATAGAGGCACGCATAACGCGTGCCTCTCGTAATGGCTTCTTTGATGGCTTTTGACAACCCTTTGCCTTGCAGTAATTCCTGGTGATGCCCTCTTGCAGGCGTTCTTTGCAAGCATTCTTTGCAGTCACTCTTCACTACGATCCTTATGGATGCCCCCAGGTATATGACGAAACCCTACCAGAGACAAGTTGCGAAGCAGAACCCTTGATTCGTTCTCGATAATCTAGAAATTAGAGAGGGTCTTTTTCTTTTGTTTTGCAATCAAAAAGTATGCAGTTGCCGCAATAGACCATGCCCAAATAATGTGTCCAAAAATTTCAGAGAAGTGCTCAGTGAACGGCTGATCCCAAGGAGCGGGAACAGTGCCCAGTGCAGGCATGAGTACAACATGCCACACAATCCACAGCACGATACCGTATACAGCACCCTGCGCCACTGCTACCTGCTTCCATTTCTGAATAAGCAAGATGAACAGAATAGAGAACACAATTGCAAACGAGAAGTGCAGAATGAGAGTGAACCACTGAACAGGCTGATCAGCATAGTAAACCGTCGAGAAAATGATATCGTCTGGGATACCAATCTGCTGTGCCATGTGCTGAGGAGGATTGATCTCATTGCGAGCAATAGTACGTGGAGGGAAAATATTCTCCCAGCCTATTTTCACCATGCCGGAAATCATACCCGCAATGAAGCCATACCAAATGCTCTTAAGAACAACTGACGAAGTCTTAGGCTTTGCGTCGGTCATTTTGGCTCCTTTCTTAGTAAAGCTCTTTTCTGTTTTGTAAAACTGGGCCTCTCAATAAGGCCAGACACATTCTTGCACGAGTAAAATAGCTGCATTACTACAACATTGTTTGCCATACAAAGTTTGGAAGATCATGGTAGCTCCCCTCTTAAACACCTATGAACTATCTTGGAAACCCAATAGGGAACAACTTGTCAAACCTTTTTATCGAAGCTTGGCTGATCTGATTGAGCAGGACATTCGTAAAGGTATTCTTGCGCCCTACACTAAACTTCCACCCCAACGTGAACTTGCTCGCTATTTAGAAGTAAATCTCAGCACAGTAACTAAGGCGTATCATCTCTGCGAAAAACAGGGCCTTATCAATGCCGTTGTGGGACGCGGATCGTTCGTTTCACCCACTGCCGCCCAAAAGCCTTTTGTGCCTCACTTAAACGATTCGTCACTCATCAATATGGGCACGCTTACCCCCTCCTGGATTCATGCAAAACTTATTAGGCAAGCGGGATTACGCGTGTTGAAAAATCCTGATTCTGCCTCCCTTTTTGATTACGAACATCACTTAGGAAGCGAAAAACAAATCGAAGCCGGAGTTACCTGGCTTTTAGAACTTGGGGTAGCGGTTTCGCCCGATGACCTACTTATTACTATGGGTACCTCACACGCTTACACCGTAGTACTTGCCTCTCTTTTTGAAGAAGGAAACGCTCTTGCGGTAAGTCAGTACACCAACCCCAGCTTTGTCGCTGCCGCATCTTTGTTAGGTATGAAACTTGTTCCCATTGAAAACGATAGCGAAGGCATCAACATCAGAAAGCTTGCTGCCGCATGCAAGGTTTCAAACATTAAGGCTCTCTATATCCTCCCGAATGGAGATCCCACCAATACTGTCATGAGTGAAAATCGACGTATTGAATTGGCGCGTTTGGCACAGCAGCACAACTTTTTCATCATAGAAGACGATGCCTTTCTGCCGCTCTTCGAACGAAAACCGGTGCCGCTCTACAACTATGATTCAGATCATGTTATCTATATAAGCGGTCTTTCACTTCCCATCGGCGGTGGACTTAAAGTTGCTTATCTGGCAGTCCCATCTTCTCTGAAGAAAGTTATTTCGCAAGGAATTTTTGCTTCCATCTTCAAACTGCCGCCCTTTGACTTAGCGGTTGCAACCGATCTGATTGATCGAGGAATTCACCGACGTATTCTGGACGAAAAACGCGAAATGGCTCGCTTTCGCAATTCTGCCTTCAGTGCATTATTCCCCGCCTGCCCTTTAGGACGCGAATCTCTCGCGCAATGGCTTGTTTTACCTGAGGGCTTTCGCGCAAAAACATGCGCAGACCTATTGCTCGAAAAAGGTGTTAGAGTCTTTCCTTCTAGTCATTTTGCCGTAGGCGAAGGTGCTGCTGATAATGCTCTGTTTGTGGCTACTTGCTCACCAAAAACAATCGAAGAGTTTTATCGGGGCGCGTATGCCATAAAGGATGTTCTTTTATCTGACGATGGACATCTATCGAATTGTTGAGTTGGACCATTTTTATTTAGCGAGTTGGACCGTTTCAATTTAGGGAGTTGGACTGGTTTGAGTTAGCGAGTTGGACGATTTTGGCTTGAAGAGTTGGACTGTCTTACTTTATGGCGCCAGGCATGCAAGAGGTACCACCACTACCCCATCCTCTCTTCTATACGCCGCTTCCGTTGCCGTAAGTACCATCAAGAATGAAGGAGTTCCTTCGTGATCGGTATCGATACGGGAAGCAAGCTTTTTCAAATGCTCTGCCGCTTCATCGATCTTAGAGTGTCCCATTTTTACTTCTACCAAGGCCCAACGCCCATCGTGCAAGGATAATACTGCATCTGCTTCGAGCCCGGTCTTGTCGCGGTAATGAAAAACATTACCGCGTAATGCCTCTGTGTATACACGCAAATCTCTTACGCACATTGATTCAAACAACAATCCAAACGTATTAAAGTCTTCCAACAGCAACGCAGGTGAAGCATTAAGCAATGCGGCTGCAATTGCCGGATCCGTGAAATGGCGTGTTGGACTGGTTCGTATTGCCGTTTTGGAACGCAGTCGAGGACTCCATGCCTCCAAATCTTCCGTTACAGAAGCACGAGCCAATGCATCGACATATTCGGCAACAGTAGCCATAGAAGGTGGTTCGCCCTGCATGTCGGCGGCAATAGTAGTAAGAGCTGCTTCTGAAGAAATATTACGAGCATACGAGCGCATAATTGAGCGCATCCACGAAGCGTTACGTTTTATCCCATCCATCGCTTCAATATCCGATTCAATGAGTTCAGTTACGTAGTTGCTTGCCTGCATTAACGCTGTTTCTTCGTCGGGATCAAGAACCGCTTCTGGCCACCCTCCTCTACATATCGCAAAAGCAATATCCTGAATATCGAAATCTGCCAATCCGGAAATGTCAGTATTTCCTTCAAACAAAGAAGAAAGCGATACGGCAGCATTTGATTCTTGAGATTCATAAAGGGACATGGTGCGCATCCGCAAAGGGGCAATACGTCCTACTCCTGAATGGGCTGGTTTAATCTTTGGGGTCGATGAACCCGTTAAGATGAAACGCCCTTTTCCCTTACCATGATCAACCGCAAAACGAACCGCATCCCATAACTGCGGCGCTTCTTGCCATTCGTCAATCAGACGAGGTTCATCACCTTCGAGAATAAGAGAAGGTTTTGTTTCAGCAAGTGCCAACAAGGAAGCTCGGCGATCAGGATCCTGCAAATACACCTGACTTGCTGAGTGGTGTTCGGCTGTTGCTGTTTTTCCGCACCATTTAGGCCCCTTGATCTGAACGGCACCCGATGCCTTAAGTGCTTTTTTTAACGACGAGTCAATCACTCGAGGTAGATAGCCATTTTCTGAAAGCGAAAAAATACGGTGCTTGCGAATCATAGGTAATTCCTCATAACAGCTGCTCATTGGTAAGAAATCACGATAAGTATAGCATCGAATTGTTGAGTTGGACCATTTTTGTTTAGCGAGTTGGACCGTTTCAACTTAGGGAGTTGGACTATTTTGAGTTAGTGAGTTGGACTCAAAAACTAAATTTTGCTATAGATTTTCCCAGGTATTATTTCACGGAAATCTGCCAGTTAATGATCTTTCCAGCAAAAAAGAGGCACGCAGAACGCGTGCCTCTCGTGTTTATATATGGTGCGAGTTCTTCGGTGAACCTTCAGCAGCTACCCGCCTGATTTACAGGTCTCGTTTGCACTAGTGTTTGCGCTAGTAGCTACGCTTATAAGCGACTTACTGACTTACTAGTCCTCCCAAGTGCAAGGAGCTTCGCCCTTGAGCTGGCGCTCAGACTTGAAGATGGTATCAGGAATAGGCTCACCATGGTAAACGCCTACGCCGCCTTCATTCTCAATGCGAGCGATCTCTTCATCGGAGTAACCATACTTCTCCATGATTTCCTTGGTGTGGTAGCCGATTGGCTTAGCAAGGATAACAGGAGGATCGCCAGCGGAACCGAAGCGAAGAGGAGTCATAGGCAAAGCATGCTTGCCCCACTCGTCATATTCAACATAACGCAAGGAGTCGTTTACGTATGCCTCTTCGTCCTTCAAGATGTCCGTGAAGCGGAACAACTTCTGAGCAGGAACCTGATGAATACGGAACTGTTCCATCCAGTAATCGAAGTCCTTCTTAGCAAAAGCAGCCTCGAGCCACTTAATAACTTCAACGTTCTTACCGGATGCCTTCAAGTGAGGAAGGTCCTTAGTGTCAGGATTGTCCTTCTGCTCTGGGTAACCGAAGATATCCATCATCATTTCGTAGTACTTATCGTACTGAGGCATGCAGATGTAGATCCACTTGTCGTCAGCGGTGCGATAGGTGTTGTTGAAAGGATTAGGAACGTCGGTACGAGACTTAGGATAGT
>USIG01000089.1 GCA_900554685.1 uncultured Cryptobacterium sp. | reverse complement strand
CTTATCGCACTCCTTGCTGTTGGAGTAATTACTCTGGCGGGAGGTCTTGATTTGCCCGTTGGTTCTTTGGTCTTATATTTCTGGTTGGCAGTTTTCTGCATGATGGTATTTTTTGTTGGATTAGCCAATCTTTCGAAACCTTTAGGAATCCTTGTTCTTCTTATAATTTTTGCCCTCGGTACGGCAACGGCATTATTGCCTGCAGAAATGCTTCCTTCATTTTGGAGTGATTGGGTATATCCTTGGGCACCTCAGCGCTATTGGGGAGATGCTCTTCGTTCGATCGTCTATTTTGGCAAGGACGTTTTTGCGTGCGGTGTAGTGCCAATGCTTGTGTATGGGGCAGTTGGCCTCTTGGCGGGACTTATTGCCTGTATAAAGTCCGCAAAAGCAAAGAAGGCATAAGCTTTCAAACATAAAAATGTGAACAGGGAGCTTTTCGCAAGTAACCAAGAAGTGCCTCTTGATGAGAGGCGCTTCTTGGTGTAACAAGTCATCTTAAGCACCTATAACGACATAAATCTTTTTTACCGCTTACCTCAAAGAATTCGTTTTGTAACAATTCTTTGAGGTAGCGTAGTATTATGAGCCTCATACTCATGGGTTGCTATCTAGGGAGTAACCAATATGAGTAGCAATAAATCTTATAACCCTATTTGAAGGAGCTTTTTATGACCTGGACAAAGGAAATGCCTGCTAATCCTGTTGTTGCAGTTGCAGGTGCAACGGGTGCGGTTGGTCATGAATTTCTCGAGGTTTTGCATGACCTCGATTTCCCCGCAGCAGAAGTACGCGCGTTGGCATCAAAGCGCTCTGCGGGTAAAAAGCTTCCTTTTAAAGGCTGCGGCAAGGTTCCTGCAGGTGAACTGACGGTTCAAGAAATGACCCCCGAGGCTTTTGAGGGAGTGGATATTGCTCTTTTTAGTGCTGGTGCGGGTGTTTCAAAGCAATTCCGTCAGGCGGTAGTAGATGCGGGCGCTGTGATGATTGATAACTCGAGCGCATTTCGTATGGATGATGATGTTCCTCTGATTGTTCCCGAGGTAAACCCGCAAGACATCGAATGGCACAACGGCGTTATCGCAAATCCGAATTGCTCTACTATTCAAATGGTTGCTGCCCTCAAGCCACTTTATGATCTGTCGCGCATTACGCGTGTTGTTGTTTCTACCTATCAGGCCGCATCAGGTGCCGGCGCTAAGGCGATGGAAGAGCTCTATGCTCAGACTCGTCAATTTTTAGACGGTGAGGAGCTGACCATAGATGCGTTTGCTCATCAGATAGCTTTTAACTGCATTCCTCATATTGATGTATTTTTGGATGACGCTTCCACGAAAGAAGAGTGGAAGATGGTGGTGGAAACCAAAAAAATTATGGGAGATGACAATATTCAAGTTGCTGCAACGTGTGTTCGCGTTCCGGTGCTTCGTTGTCACGGTGAAGCAATTAACGTTGAGTTTGAAGGTCCTGTCAGCGTAGAACAAGCACGAGCCGCCCTTGAGGCCGCTCCGGGTATTACTGTTATGGACGATACCGCTCATAACGTATATCCCATGCCGGGCTTACTTGCAGGCACTGATGGCGCTTTTGTGGGCCGTATTCGTAAAGACCCTTCCGTTGAACACGGAATTGCTTTCTGGGATGTGGCGGATCAGATCCGAAAGGGAGCTGCCTTAAACGCTATTCAGATTGCGTTATTGCTTCTTCCTCAAAACTAAGCAGTGAGGCTTATCGTTTTTCTAAAAACGATATATCAGCAAGGGGTGCAACGCGTATTGTTCCGCAGTAGGTTTGAGCATCTGGGTACGTTAGGCCTGTTTTGAGCGTGATCATCGTGACGGTATGGCGAGCTTTGATGCAGGGTGTTGCAGCTTTTCCTGTTTGCGCAGAAAATCCGCTTGCCACATCAGCGGAAATAACGGGTACCCCTTGTTGGTTGATAAGTTCAACCCAAGTGGTGAATGGCTCACGCAGGGTGTCGCCCGAAAATCCCGTACCTAAAAGAGCATCAATAATCAGATCGGCCTGCGAGAGGCTGTTTTTAACCTCTTCATGAGAAGGCGCGAGTAAAAGCTCTACATTTGAGCGAGTACTAAGATCCTCTTTTAGTTCGACTGCTGTGGTGTGAGCTGGTTCTGCTTTGATGTCTTCAGGAGCAAGAGAGGAAATGAGATCTATTTCATATCCTTTTCTTGCTAGGTAATCAGCAGCTACCCATCCATCTCCACCATTGTTGCCATGGCCGCAGACTAGCGCGATTCGAACAGGAGACTTTTTGTTTGCTGTTTCTAAGCAAAAGTTCTGTGCTTCGGTGTTAAGTTGCGTGTCGCAAGAAAGCTTTGAAGAAGTTTTGCGTGTCGAAGAATGGGAATCTTCGTTGTTGTTAGCGTTACGTTGCGCGATGACTTTTTCAGTTTCGTAGGCTAAAAATCTTCCAGCTCGGTGCATAAGGGTATAAAGAGAGGTGCCCTTCGCTGCAATTGTTTGCTCAAGACTCACCACTTCTGAGACATCGAGGACAGGATAGGTGGGCTTAAAGACAAGGTGATCAGAAAGTGCTTCTCGATAAATTTCGCAAAGCTTAGATAAAGATACGCGAGAGTTTGCAGGACTTGTCGAGGGTAAGACGGTGCAGGGCATTTTTATCGAAGGCTCGCACAGCTTACGATAGAGCTGACCAGCTTTTGTTCCTGTGGTAAAAAGAGCCTCGATAGGTGCCTTTTGTAATATGTACGACAAGTCGTTTGGCTTTGCATCCGTAATGCTTGCATCGCTGGCTCCTTTGATAGTGCAGCTGGAAAGAACATCCCACAGAGCTATGTTGTGGCGCAGGCAAAGATCACGTTTTTCATCTATAGTCTCAGGAATCGGTTCGTCAAAAAGGATGGCTAAAACTTTCCAAAACCTATTTTGAGGATGACCATAATAAAATCCTACTTCTCGTGATTTGGGTGAGGGCATAGTGCCGAGCAATAAAACACGAGAATGTTCGTTGAAAACGGGTTCTATAGTATGAACTACCTTGGTAATCTGGGCTTTAGGCATGATAGACTCCTAGATCAAAATACCGTTGCAATGATCGATTTCATGTTGAATTATCTGCGCGGTATATCCACTGAATTGTCTTGTTTGCTTTTTGAAGTGCTCATCAAGATAACAAACAGTAATGTGCTCGTAGCGTGTAGTGCTGTGAGTTGAGCTAAGGGAAAGGCATCCTTCGGTTGCTTCGTAAGGGTTGCATGATTGCGTAATCTCAGGATTGTACATAAGGATTATAGGTGCCTGAAGAACTTTTTTGCCTGCATGAGCTACGGTATCCTTTACGGCAATTATACGTTTAGACACCCCAATCATGTTTGCAGCCATGCCGACGCACTCATGCGCATGTGCTTGTAGTGTCTCTTTGAGGTCTTTACCAATTGCGCAATCACTTTGAGTGGCGTTTATGCTGGGTATCTGAAGAAAAACAGGCGAAGTAACAATTGAGCGAATCATAGAACACCTATCTCGTTGGTGGAATAGTTCAGAGGGTACATTTTGCTTAAGGATAAAACCTTTAAGCAAATGCGGTTTGTAAAAAGTATAGAAGCGAAGGCAAGTTTCAGCAAAAAAAAAGAAGCATCCCCCCTGGAAAGGAGATGCTTCAAAGAGACGTTGTGAACCAAACGGTTAAGAGAGCTTGCCAGTAAATAAGAACTTAATACGAGTCCACAAGCTTGGCTTCTTGGGTACTAACTGAATAGCTCCCGCATCGGCAGATTTTTTCTCCGAGGAAAGCACTTCAACTTCCGGAGTAGCTGCTTGCTGTGAAGGTGCTGCTTGCTGCGGAGTGGTTGCTTGTGAGGCGGCGGCTTCTTCGGCAGAAGAGGCAGGATAAGTAGGATTGCTTGTTGTTGCGCTTGGGCCAGCAACACCTGGTTCAACTTCCTCAATTCCAGAAGCGTAAGCTACCTCAGAAGATGAAGCCGCTGGTGAGGCTACAGGGGCAGAGGTTGCTGCTGTGGGAGCCGCAGCGGGGGCAGGGGTTGCTGCGGAAGCCGTAGGAGCAGTAGCCGCAGGTGCTACAGGAGCTTCTGCAGCGACGCGAGGAGTTGTTTGAGCTGTCTCTAGGGATTCTGTAACAACTGGTTCGGTGGCCACTTCGCTCGTTGTGTTTTCTTCAACATGAACGGGGGCGCTCGACTCTGTTAAAACCTCTCCTGTTTCGGGATTTTCAACAAGAGGAGTTACCGGAGATTCTTTCATCTCGCGATCACGAATACGCTGAACACGAGCAGCTGCACTGCGCTGAGCAGCCTGTTCTTCGCGAACCTCCAAAGAGTGTAAGTAGTCTTGTCGTGCTTTCTCGATAAGATATTCTTGAGAATCAAATGATTCAGGAATACCATCAGGTCCTTCAGCAGCGAAGAACTCAAGCGGCGTATAGGAAAGATCGCTTTTCAGCATTCGCAGTTTTGCGGTATCGGAAAGGGAGATATCCAGATACTCATTAACTTTTTCTTTGAGCTCTGGGTTGGTAATAGGCCAAGCAATCTCAACACGCTTTTCCATGTTGCGGGTCATTAAGTCTGCACTGGAAAGATAAATCTCACGATTATCGCGAGGGCCGAAGCCATAGATGCGGCTATGCTCAAGAAGGCGACCTACAATAGAGACAACCTTTACGTTATCGGTATATCCTTCAACGCCTGGTACCAAGCAGGAAATGCCGCGAACGAAAAGCGTTGCGTGAACGCCAGCTTGGGAAGCTTCGGCAATTTTGTCGATGATGTCTTTGTCGGTTACTGAATTGGTTTTAAACATCAAGCCGTTTGGCTTACCAGCGCGGGCAAGCTCAATCTGTTCGTCAATCTTAGCGAGAATCATGGGCTTGATTTGGAGAGGTGCAACCGAAAGGGTTCGATAGCGATCCGATGCATTTTCCAAGCTCATGTTGCGGAAGAATTCAGCAGCATCTTTACCGATGCTCTCGTCGGTGGTGATGAAGGAAAAGTCGGTATAGAGCTTTGAGGTCTTTTCGTTGTAGTTGCCGGTACCAAGTTGGGTAATGTGCTGAATTCCCTTATCGGTATGGCGAGTGATTGCGCAAATCTTTGAATGAACCTTAAAGTCATGGAAGCCATAAATGACATTGGCGCCCGCTTGCTCAAAACGCTGAGACCACTCGATGTTATTTGATTCATCAAAGCGCGCGCGAAGCTCAAAGAGGGCAGTAACTTCTTTTCCATTTTCTGCTGCGGCAAGAAGTGCTTCAGCTAAATGAGACTGGCTCGCCAAGCGGTAGAGGGTAATTTTGATAGAAATTACCGACGGATCGTTGGCTGCTTCACGAAGCATGGCAACAAAAGGATCCATGCTTTCGTAGGGATACATAAGCAAGACGTCTTTTTCGCAAACCTGTTCGATAATAGAGCGCTTCTTGTCCAGGCAAGCTGGCCAGGTGGGCGTGAAGGGTTCAGGCGATAGCCTACGAGCAAGCTCGGGCTTTACCATGCTATCTAAGCCCCAGGCATAACCCATATCCAAAGGAACGCTGGTTACATAGACCTGATGCATTTTGAGACCTAAGCGCTTCAGAAGAAACTTTTTCGTTACAGGGGAAAGAGGCGTGTCGGTTTCAAGGCGAACAGGAGCAAGACGTGCACGCTTTTTCAGAATGCGCTTCATGTGTTCGCGATAGTCGTAGTCCATATCCTCGGTGCCATCGTTAGGATCGATATCGGCATTACGGGTAACACAGATTACGCTTGCACGCTTGGTGGTATACATGGAAAAGACATCGCTCACGATAGTCTTTAAGGCATTTTCGAGCAAAATGAACTGCGTTCCTTCGCCTGGCAATGAGATAACGCGCTTTGCCTGGCGGGGCAGAGGAACCAAACCAAAAGTTGCATCTTCTGCACCAAGGTTCTTTTCTTTTTTCTTTTCGCTCCCCTTAGTTTTTTCAGGAACATTTTCCTCATCCAAACGAAGCAAAACATATAAGGCTCCATTTTCGAGATGAGGGAAAGGATGACGCGAATTGATAATCTGAGGAGAAAGATAAGGAACTACCTGTGCATTGAGATACTCACGAAGATAAGCTTCCTGTTCGGTGCTCAACTCATCTTCTTTGAGTTGACGAATGCCGCGCTCAGTAAGCTTTTCTTGAATCTGGTGGTAAATGCGTTCCTGTTCGGGGTACAACTCGTGGCAGCGATCATAGATTGCGCGGAGCTGCTCGTCGGGAGTCATTTGTGTTTTATTGTCGCGAAGTTCTTTGTTGACCAAAGAAAGGTCGGTCAAGCTACCAACGCGCACCATGAAAAACTCTTGCAAGTTGCTTGAGAAAATAGATACGCGCGTAAGGCGTTCGAGGAGAGGAACATTATGATCTTCTCCCTGGTCAAGAACGCGTTTGTTGAATTCAAGCCAAGAAAGCTCTCGGTTCTGCATATAGGGAAGAACGTAGGGCCGTCCTGATTTATCGGCGTTTGCTCCAGACGTGTTGGTTCGGTCGTTTTTCGACTTCGTATCCATCATAAGGTCAAATCTCCCTTTTTCGATTCCCCAGTGTTTCGTTGTGTGGAACACAAGAAACAGTTTTGTTGTATCTATTGTAGCGGTTTTGTTATATGAACTGGGTATTAGTCTTACGTGCTTTATGAATCGTTTTCCGAATTACCGATTGGCTTAACAAGCACTCGTTCGGCAAGGTATCCTTCGCGTACTCCGTATTTCAAAATGTCGAGGCGCTCTGCTTTACACAAGGAAAAGATTTCTTTGATAAGAACGCATCCTGGAATGAAGGTGTGGATTCGGTCAGGTACGGTATGAAGAGCAAGGCGGGCAAATGCGTCGGGGTCTTTGGTGTAAAGAGACAAAATATCATCGATGTGCTCGGGCAGTAGGTATTCGTAACGATCACCTTTGTTGCATAAATCGCCATAGACCTTTGCAGCAGAACGAATGGAGCCGCCAATACCATAAAGCTGTTTTGAGGCATACACTTCGGCTCCTTCTTTAGTGGCAAGGGCGCGGAAGTGCTTTGCGATGGACTCCATTTCTTTGGTGCTTGGCAAGATGCCTGACATGTAGTTTGCAAAAGACGAAAGGGAACCTTGCGGAATGCTTACCTTGTCAAGGTCGAGCCCATCAAGGATATGGGTAAGCTCGGTTGAGCCTCCGCCAATGTCAACCATGGTGCCGCTTCCAAGGTAATGATCAAGACTTGCCCCTAAAAAGC
>USIG01000088.1 GCA_900554685.1 uncultured Cryptobacterium sp. | reverse complement strand
ACAGTTCCTTTCGCGTGGGCTTTCGTTTACTCCAACAGCGTTAAAAGATTTTTTGGTTATTGATGAGGGTACGTGTACGGGTTGTGGAACTTGTATAAAGGTATGTCCTGCTGGATGTATTTC
The DNA here is from genome assembly GCA_900554685.1 of uncultured Cryptobacterium sp. Lineage (GTDB taxonomy): Bacteria > Actinomycetota > Coriobacteriia > Coriobacteriales > Eggerthellaceae > Anaerotardibacter. The sequence goes on along the minus strand of USIG01000088.1, from coordinate 7,120 downwards.
ATTTAACGAAGACGGTATTGCGGTACGAAATGCCTTATCGGGAGAGGGATGTAACGCTTGTCTTGCCTGTATCCATGCGTGCCCTTCAGGTGCATTTGAGTTGCCAATGGGAGAGAGTAATCCTGAGGCACGCTTTCGTAATGAGCATGTTTCGCTCAATGAAATCATTGCTGCAAATAATCTTTCCTAAAAGTACGTTTTATAAACTTAGTAATAAGCAAAACACTTTAATGCGTTTATAAAACAGACAGTGGGCAGGTTAAAGGGTTTTGTAATGTAAGGAAGCGTTTAGTTGATAAGTAAAACTGATCTGAATAACATTAGCCGATCGGCTAGCATCCATAGGCCTTATATGCCACGTAAACTCATCTCCTCAGTTTGCTTGCTTCGATTAGCTTAGAATTCTTCGATAGGACTGAGAAGTCTATGTTGGCGAAAGAGTTATAACGAAAGAGTGTAAAGCCCTTTGAATTCACTAAAAAAAGAACTAGAGTACTTTTAGTATTCGTGTCAGGCATGCTGACTAGGTATTTCTTCGGAAGAGATGCAGAGAGGTTTGTCATGGAATTTGAACAGCTTCGTCAACTTGATGCAATAGCACGCAGTGGTACCTTTTCTGCAGCCGCAGAGATGCTTCACACTTCTCAGCCTTCCATTTCTCGTTCTATGCGTGCTTTAGAACGAGAATTAGGATGCGAACTTTTCTTTCGTACCCGAAATCATGCAGAACTCAATGATGCGGGACAACATGCACTCATTCATGCCCGCGCTATCTTGGCCGAAGAGCGTCGTATGCGTGATACGTTCGATGAACTCGTACGGCGTAATCGTACTATTCATGTGGTTTCAGTTGCCCCTGCTCCCGTTTGGAATCTCACCTCGCAGGTGGTTGGTCATTTCCCAGGAACCATCTTAACCTCTGAACTTGTGGAAGAAGAACGTGAAGTGGAGCGAAGGCTTCTTGATCGTTCTGCTGATGTTATTGTGACCCGAAAACCTTTGGGCTTTCCTAATGTTTCTTGTACTCCTTTGATGGTCGAAAATCTCTATGTCTATACTCCAATCCACGACGATCTTGCTCAAAAAACGACTGTGAGCTTTGCTGATCTTGATGGACGTACGTTTCTTATGAATTCAGAGGTTGGATTTTGGGGAGAAGTGGTGAAGAGTGCTATGCCGAATGCCTGCTTTATTGAGCAAAGCGATAGTAATGTGCTTGATCAGCTCTTGCGTACCTCCGATTTATTGGGGTTCGTAACTGATGTAACGCAATTTTCGCACGACGATGAGCAGAAACCACGTCGCGTACGTATTCCTATCCATGATGCAGATGCGCACGCGACGTTTTATGTAGTTGCACTCCTTGATGCTCCTGAGAGAGTGAAAGAGATAGTTTCTTCGCTTAGAAGCTAGTCAATTTGTCCTTTGATCATATGTAATAAACCACCAATTAAATTAGTATCGGTGTGGTCAAAGCAAAGAGAATGATTGCAATCGAGTTCGGTGATTTTTACCTTATCTTCGTCGCTGAGCGTAAAATCTTCTACGGCAAAGTTTTCTTCCATGCGTTCTTTATGGCTTGATTTCGGGATTACTATAATTCCTTCGTCAAGAAGATAGCGCAACGCCACTTGTCCGACACTTTTGCCGTATTGAGCTCCGATTTCACTCAGCAAAGGATTGGTAAAGAATCCATTTGCCCCTTCAGCAAAAGGACCCCAGGACATGTGAGCAACACCAAGATTTTCCATGTTTTCGTGAGCGGCATGCTGTTGCCAGAAAACATGGGTTTCGACTTGATTTACCATTGGTTCAATGTCAGCAAACGTGCAAATATCAAGCAAACGAATGGGATCGAAGTTTGATACGCCAATTGCACGAACAAGACCTTCTTTATAAGCACGTTCCATATCACGCCATGCTGCATAGTAATCATTGTATGCCTGATGCAGTAACATAAGATCGATTTGCTCGAGACCAAGTAGTTCAAGGGAGTGCTTAATAGACTCATAGGTCTTACCTTCACCGTAGTTTGAGACCCATACCTTGCTTACGACAAAAAGATCTTCACGTGGAATATCGCTTTCAGCTATAGCTGCTCCTACGCCACGTTCATTTCCATATGCTTGAGCAGTATCAATAAGGCGATAACCACATGAAAGAGCGTCGCTTACGCAGCGTTGCGTTTCAGTATCGTCAATTTGAAAAACGCCATAGCCCAGCATGGGCATTTCTACTCCATTAGATAAAGTCTTATAAAGCATGTGAACTCGCTTTCTTTTGTTGAGATTCCTCGCTTTTGATTTGCAGCTTTATTCTGTGGCTCATCCAAAGAAAAGTACAATTCTTTAGTTACTATTTCAGTATGTTAAAAATGAATACTAATAATTACCTTATTAGAATGAAGTCGCTCGTAACACATACTGCACGGCAATAGAGCAAAAGTAAGAGTTTGTGTAAACATTAGAATATAAGGACTAAGTGAGGGTTGGGGTTATAACCGATAGGTTTACACTAAGAGGTGTCAAATATTATTTGATATTCCTTCGATCAAAGGTTTAGGTATGTATAATCCTCAGCTTGATACCTTTATCCATGTCGCTGAAGCGGGAAGTTTCTCTAAGGCTGCGCAGGCTCTTTTTATCACTCCTACTGCGGTTATTAAACAGATGAACCTATTAGAGTCTCGTTTAGGTTTAACGTTATTTAATCGCTCACACCAGGGTCTTTCCTTAACACGGGCAGGGGAGTCGTTGCTTAAAGATGCTCGGCATATTGTGCACTATTCTGAAGAATCAATAAGTCGAGCTCGAATGGCAGAACGGGCTGAAAAACGTATTATCCGTGTTGGTGTGTCTCTTATGACTCCTTCTTCTCCCTTGGCGAAAATGTGGCCTTTGGTAAAAGAACGGTGTCCCGGAATGAGTTTGCAGGTTGTTACCTTTGAAAACACACCTGATGCGGCTCGCGGTTTAGCAAACCTTGGTCAAGATATGGATGTTGTAGCGGGTGTTTTTGATGATGCCTTTTTAAAAGAGCATAGCTGTGAGGGATTGGAGTTTTCTCGAGAACCTCTCTACTGTGCCGTACCTATAGATAGCTCTTTTGCAGCGAAGCAGATAATCACGTTAGATGACTTACATAACCATTCGCTTATGCTTATTCGTCGAGGATGGAATGGACAGATTGATGCTTTGAGGGATGAGATCTTAACTAAACATCCTTCCATTAAAGTGATCGATTTTCCGCAATATCGAATTGAAGCATTTAATCGTTGTGCAAATGAGGACTACATCATCGCGACTTTGTCGCTTTGGGATGGGGTGCATCCTCTGCTTAAAACTATTCCTACCAACTGGGACTGTTTTGTTTCCTATGGGTTGCTTCATTCAACTCATCCAACAGATCATGTGCAAGAGTTTCTTGATGCTCTTGCTCATGTTTTAGAGCAACCGCACTATCAGTAAAGAGTTTCACAAGGGTGGTTTTATCAGATAGAAGAAAGGGATTGCAATTTGGTTTCACCTTTCAGTTGAAGCAACCGTGCAATATTCTCTATTTGCCCAGTTCTGGATGAAATCTTGCCCTAAGAGAGTACAATCAGGCCGCATTTATAAGAGGGGTATAGACGACCACTTGGCTAGTGGAGTTAGTTTTGTGGTTGTTAAGACTTTCAACTTCTCAAGAAACGTTTGAAAAAAGGATGCGAATATGACAGGCCCACAGAAAGCTATTAAGGTTCTCTCTATCATTATTGTTATCGTTGGTATTCTTGCTCTTATTGCAGGCTTGACTACCTGTGCTGGTAGCGCTGCTTTGGTTGGTGCTGGAGCTGAAGCCTCGGCTGCAGATCAGGATATGTACGCTTTGGGCGCAGGTATGTTTATGGTTTTGGCAGCAGGCGCTATTATCACAGGTATTCTCAATTTGATAATTGGCATTTGCGGCATTCGCGGTGCTAAAGATCCCAACAAAATTATGCCGTTTTTCGTCTTTACCATCATTGGTCTTGTTATCGCTGCGGTAGGCCTGATTTCTTCTCTTGCTTCCGGCGTTAACGATCCAACTACATTGGTAAGCAATGTCGTAGAAGTTGTACTTATGGCAGTATGCGTTTATCTTGCTAACGAGGTAAAGAAGCTTCGTTCTTAAATTCTCTCCAAGGCGTTTTGTTCGAATTATGTGTGACACTTTGAGTGAGAGCGCATGTAAGAGTGCCTCTTAAAGAAAAATATCGAATCAAAGAAAATGGCAGGTCTTTTAAAAAGGCCTGCCATTGTTGTCTACTGGTGGAGATGATGGGGATCGAACCCACGACCTCAGCATTGCGAACGCTGCGCTCTCCCAACTGAGCTACATCCCCAGTGCGTTTTGATATTCTACGACTACGCTTTTTCTTGTCAAGAGATTACGAACTTTCGTTTTTCCTAGGACATATGGCAGGTCTTACGCGGGCCTATTTGATAAGATAAAAAAGCTTTGAGTGTATTGAAAGGATTTTAATGAAAGCTTTAATACCTGCTGCCGGTTTGGGTAGTCGTTTTCTTCCAGCAACTAAAGCACAGCCTAAGGAAATGCTTCTCGTTGTTGATCGCCCTGCTATTCAGTATGTCGTTGAAGAAGGTCTCGCTTCTGCAGCTGATGAAGCAATTATCATTAATAGTCACGAGAAAAAATCTATTGAAGAGCACTTCTCACCTAATCCTGCTCTGGAAGCTGAATTGCGAAGCCGCGGTAAAGATGTGTACGCTGACAAGGTGGCTCATGCAGGTAATCTTAATGTTTCTTATGTCTATCAAGATGAACCCCTCGGGCTTGGTCACGCTGTTCATTGTGCTGCTGATTGTATTGATGGAGAGCCTTTCTTTGTGCTGCTAGGCGATGTATTGGTTCCTGATAACCAAATGCTTATTCGCATGAAGGAAGTATCTGATGCACATAATGGCTCAAGCGTTATTGCAGTGCTTCCAGTCGCGCGCGAGGAAGTAGACCGTTTTGGCGTTATTGCGGGCAAAGAGGTTGAGAGTGGTGTTTGGAAGGTTGACTCTCTTGTTGAAAAACCTGCGGTAGAAGAGGCACCCTCAAACTTGGCAGTTTTTGGTCGTTATCTGCTTACGCCTCGTGTTATGGATTTACTTGCTGAGGTAAAGCCGGGTGCGGGTGGAGAAATTCAGTTGACCGATGCTTTGGATGAGCTTCTTAAGGAAGAAGAAATGTACGCGCTTGTGATTGATCCCGATGAGGGCTACGACACAGGTACAATTGAAAGCTGGCTTGATGCGAACAATCGTCTCTACAAAAAGATGTTTGGCTAAGAATCAACCCCAGCCTATTAAGCTATTGAAAAAAAGAGCAGGTGATTACCTGCTCTTTTGTGTTTTAAGGGCAATGACTGTTTGACGGGCAATAACTCCGTTTTGTTTGTGCCCGCTAAAGGGGCTCAAAAGACAATGTTCTTAAAACGAGGAAGTCTCTTAGAAGGATTGATTAAATACGTATCCAAAAAAGAGGAGGGGCCCGAGAGAGGGGATCTCTGCAGGCCCACAAGGAGGGAGTTCCGGTGCCTTTTATGTTTGGGGATCTGGCACCGACTGCTTTTGGGGAAAGCAGTTGCAAATTTGGGAGGGGACCACATTTGCTGTTTGAAATATACGACCTTCTGTGCGCTTGCACAAGAGGAAAATGCAGATAACACGTTCAAGTGGCAAAAAAATTCGGGTTGAACGGGTTCACGTATAATTTCTCCGCATTTCCTACATCCTTTGGTAAGAAAACGGTAATTTTTTTATCTGCGCTGAGCATTATTTTTCGCGTCTTTGTCTTTTCTTGTTTATTTGTTTTAGAAGGTATAGCACTTTATGAATCTTTGTAAGACGGTACCGTCTGCAAGGTAAATGCGCGGTACAATGACAGACAATTTAATGACCCGAAAGGAATTCCATGCCTGATATTGCTCTTCGCTTCAATAAAGACATGCTTGTTCTCTCAACTCCCATAGACTATCAGTTGGCATCTCAGGGTTTTACTGAGCCTGGTGATCGTGAATATGTTGCTTTGTGTGAGCCTGATCTTATAGAAGAAGTGTATAAGGTAGAAAAGCTTATGGAGACTCCCTGCTTGGTTAGTGCAACAGAGGGGATTACCAGAGCGCGCCTTGCGTATTCTCGCTTCGAAAAGCAGTCAAACGATATGGCGCGTATTGCTTATGAGGTAGGTTCCTCGTTTACTCCTGAGCATCTTATTGCTGCGGTTGGTCCAACAGGGCTTCCTCTTGATCCTACGATGCCGTCTTCGGTCAAGCAGTCTGAACAGCAATACCGTGACGCTGCCTCAACGCTTATGGACTATCCCTTTGATGCGCTGTATTTTTCTGGATTTTCTGATCTTGAAGATGCTAAATGTGCCCTCAAGGGCGCGCGTGAGGTGTATGAAGGCCCGCTTTTTATTTCTCTTGCAGTATCAGACGAAGGTAGTTTTTCTTCGGAGGAAAAGCTTGCTCAAGGTGTTGCGGTTTCTGACACGCTTGGAGCTGATGTTATCGGTGTCGTGTCGGCAGCAAAACCTGATGTTTTGCTCAAACAGATAAGGGCAATGCGAACAAAGACGCATAAGCCTTTGTTGTGTGATGTGCATATCAACAAAAAGGACCCAAGGCAATTTGCTCCAACAGATGAAAATCCTTATCCCACTCCTGATGAGCTTTTTTCTGTTGCGTGTGCTCTCCAAAAAGTAGGTGTTCAATTTCTTCGTGCTTCGGGAGCTGCAACACCAGCCTATACCGGTGCATTAAATGCTGCCGTGCATGGTATGGATGTCGAGGTGAGTGCGTAATGGCTCCTCTTCAAAAAAGTGACGATTTTGGGGTATTGCAGGAATTCGTCGAAGGACTTTTCGCCTCAGACCCTTTGTTTGAATACACGCGTCTTGAAATAATCTTGGAAGCGGAAGCTTTTGGCCTTAATGAAGATTTACTTGAAGTGATAAATCTCTTGCCGCCTATCGTTTTTACACGAGACAAGCTCTGCTCACAGCTTAACTCATCGCTTTCTTCGCATGGTTGGGGCTATGTGTACGGGGCAGTGCACTAAAAAACCACCCCCGCTTAATTGGATGAACCCAC
>USIG01000087.1 GCA_900554685.1 uncultured Cryptobacterium sp. | reverse complement strand
GAGCATCCAAAATCTAATTATGCGGTTACGGGTCTTTATTTCTACGATTCACGTGTATGCGAATTTGCAAAGCAGGTAAAGCCTTCTGCTCGCGGAGAGCTTGAAATTACTACCTTAAATCAGATGTATCTTGATGATGGCTCACTAAATGTGGTGACTCTTGGACGCGGATTTGCGTGGTTAGATACCGGCACCATGGAATCATTGTTTGAGGCATCTGAGTTTGTACGTGCTGTAGAGAGAAGCCAAGGATTACTTGTATCCGTTATTGAAGACATCGCTTTTGAAAATGGCTGGATCAGCCGTGAACAACTCGTTGAAGCGGCAGATCGTTACGGCAAGAGTGAATACGGAAAGCACCTTCGTCGCGTTGCTGAAGGGCGCATTATTCGCCATAAGGAGCGTGACTAACTTCCATGAAGATATTGATCACTGGCTCTTTGGGGCAGCTAGGAAATGAGCTTCAACGCTGTTTATCTGAAATGAAAGCAGAAATTGGCGCCATCCCTTCTGAATATAAAGATGCCGAAGTAGATGCTGTAGATGCGGATGTATTAGACATCGCAGATGAAAAAGCTGTCAATGAATGGTTTGATCAACATGGTCCATACGACATCGTAATCAATTGTGCTGCTATGACCAATGTTGATGGCTGCGAAACAGCAGAAGATAAGGCAATGCTTGTAAATGGGCAGGGACCAGCAAACCTAGCGGCTGCCTGCGAAAAGCAGGGCTCTAAACTCGTTCAGGTTTCAACAGATTATGTATTTCCTGGAAACGAGGAAGGCGAGCGCGTCGAATCAGATCCGGTAGGCCCTTTAAGCGCCTATGGTCGCTCTAAGCTTGAAGGTGAAAAGCAAGTAGCCATATTGTGCAACAAACACTTCATCGTACGCACTGCTTGGCTTTATGGCTATGTAGGTCATAATTTCGTAAAGACCATGCTTAAACTTGGTAAATCTCATGACCGAATTACAGTAGTCAATGATCAGCTCGGCAATCCCACATCAGCTAACGATCTGGCTTACGAGATTTTAAAGATTGCCTTAACGGACAACTACGGAATCTATCATTGCACCAACAAGGAAACTTGCTCTTGGTGCGATTTTGCAACTGCCATTATGCAAGGTGCGGGTTTGGATTGTGAGGTTATTCCTGTAACGAGCGAAGAGTACAAAAAAGCCAATCCTGCCTCTGCTGATAGGCCCGCGTTTTCTAGTTTAAGAAACTTTCATCTAGAGCAAACTATTGGCGATGAGATGCGCCCCTGGCAAGATGCGCTGACAGACTACTTAAAGAATCTCCCTGAGCTAGAAGGTTAAGAAGATAATATGGCTGAAACCTATAAAAACATTATCGTCACTGGTGGTTGTGGCTTTATTGGCTCCAACTTTGTGCATTATGTCGTAAATAACCATCCTGAAGTGCACGTAACAGTGCTTGATAAACTTACCTATGCGGGCAATAAAGAAAATATTGCTGGTCTTCCTAAAGATAGGGTAGAACTTGTTGTAGGGGATATTTGCGACAGAGAGTTGCTAGATAAACTCGTTCCTGGTCATGATGCTATTGTTCATTATGCTGCCGAATCTCACAACGACAACTCTATTGCCAACCCAGAGCCTTTCTTAAAGACTAATGTCGAAGGTACGTATTGTTTACTTGAAGCATGCCGTAAATACGATATTCGTTATCATCACGTATCGACCGATGAGGTGTATGGCGATCTAGCGCTTGATGATCCTAATCGCTTTACCGAAGAGACGCCCTATAACCCATCAAGCCCATATAGTTCTACTAAGGCAGCATCAGATATGCTCGTGCGTGCCTGGACTCGTACCTATGGCCTGCGTACTACCATTAGTAATTGTTCTAACAATTACGGTCCATACCAGCATGTAGAGAAATTTATTCCACGTCAGATCACCAACATTCTTTGTGGTATTAAGCCAAAGCTTTATGGTGATGGCCTCAATGTTCGTGATTGGATTCACACAGAGGATCATTCCAGCGCAGTGTGGACTATTCTGACTAAAGGAAAGATAGGCGAGACCTATTTAATTGGTGCTGATGGCGAGAAGAACAACATCGATGTACTTCATGCCATTTTAAAAGCTATGGGCAAAAACGAAGATGACTTCGACTGGGTAAAAGATCGTCCGGGTCATGATCGTCGTTATGCTATCGACTCAACAAAACTGCGTACTGAACTTGGCTGGCAGCCCCAGCATACTGACTTCGCAGAAGGTCTTACCCAAACTATCCATTGGTATAAGGAAAACGAATCCTGGTGGAGACCCGCTAAAGAAGCAACAGAAGCAAAATATGCAAAACAAGGTCAATAAAATCTGACCGAAACATAAGACACCTTCGATTCTGTTGAACTTTTATCAGCTATTAACAAAACCACGAGTAAACAGGTATCATTAAAATTTGGCACGATGTCAATTCAAATGGAGATCTGTATGACTGCAAAAGAAACACTGTATAGGGCCTTGAACAAAAATGCATTTTTTTCAGCCTTTTTTGAAGCGCGCAGAATTCGTCGCCATAGAGATCGCGTAGAGCAAGTTCGTTCTTCAAGCTATAATTTTATTGATAGATCAAAAGGTTCAGATAAACTCTGTATTATTCTTGCTGGATATAAGGAGCCACTTTGGGATGATGTTTTTTCTCGAATTGAAGCTGCCGCTCCTGGCGATTTAGATATATGTATTATGACAAGCGGGCTTCAAAACGAAGGATTGAAAAAGGTTGCCGCGGAGCATAATTGGTCATACCTCTCTACTGAAATAAATCATCTTTCGCTTATTCAAAATCTTGCTATTGAGTTGCATCCGTCTGCAAAGTGGATCTTTAAGCTTGATGAAGATATGTTCTTACCAAAAACGTATTTTGAGCCCCTCATAGAAACTTATAACTTAGTGAAAAACAAAAGCTTCTATGAACCAGCTTTTGTTTCTCCACTTATTAATGTGAGTTGCTATGGTCATATACGTCTATTAGAAAAATGTAACTTACTAGAAGATTTTAGAGCTACTGGTCTAACTTCGATGAAGATAACTGATGGAATTCACCACAATAAGGCGGTACTAGAAAACCCAGAGGTTGCCAAATACTTATGGGGTGCTACTCAGCCAGTGCTTCGTGATGTGGATGCTTTAACTGAGTGTTTTATGCGCGATCCGCTCTCTTTTACTATATGCGCTACTCGTTACAGTATTGGTGCGATCTTGTTTACCCGAAAAGCATGGGAAGAATTTGGGAAGTTCCCCCTTACTTTTGTTGGAAGCGAATATGGATTAGGTGATGACGAGGAACATATTTGTCATTATGCGTGTTTCACAGGCAGGGGAATGGTTGTTAGTGAAAATATAGTTGTCGGTCATCTTGGTTATGGTCCACAAACTAAAGACATGGTCAAATATTATTTAGAGCATAAAGATCGCTTCGCTTCTCCTTATATTGATTTAAAAAAGGAGGGCTAATGGTAATGGCTGCCGAACAAAATCCCAATATAAAAATTCTTGTTTCTTGTCATAAAGAGGTTCCTCTACCGAATTCAGATTTATACTTGCCAGTTCAGGTTGGAGCAGCAAATGCCTCAAGCGCAATTCCAGGAATGCAACCGGATAATGCAGGAGAAAATATTTCTGATAGAAATTTTTCTTTTTGTGAATTGTCTGCTCAGTACTGGGCTTGGAAAAACTTAGATGCAGATTACTATGGTCTTTGCCATTACAGACGCTATTTTTGCTTTGATGGAATTGAGCATCCTGCAAATGACCATCTACAGATTGAAGCAGACTCTTTATCTGACTTCTCTTTTCGTGATTATCAAATAAATAATGAAGAACTCATAAAAGAAACCTTGCAATGCGACATTGTTACGCCTCCCTATTGGGATGTCTCCAAGGCTCCTACACCCGCTGGGATAAAAAGCTCTGTTCAAGAGCATATGATTGCTTTTGGCCTCTATACGGACGAAGATGTCGCGCTCGTCAGATCTATCGTCGAGGAGAAGCAACCAGAGTATCTTAGTAACTTTGACAGCTATATGTCTGGCAATAAATATCTAGGATATAGCTGCTATATCATGAACAAGGAATACTTTAATCAGTTTTGTGAATTTGAATTTAGTATTCTTTTGGAATTTGATCGTCGATTTGATTATTCAAATATTACTTCCACGAGAAAACGTATTGCAGGCTATTTTGGTGAAGTGCTATACAGTGTGTTTATCTCAAAGATTATTCAAGAAGGTAAAGCACGAATAAAACAAGTGCCTCTTGTCTTCTTTTTGGATACTTCGCGTACGAATTTGCCTTCAGAAAAATCAAATGACGGCAAAAATCCAATTCAAATATATTGGCGCTATCGTGATAGATCCGCAAATGCATTTGAGATATGTATTGAAAGCTTAATCGAACATCTCGATTCCAAAAAAGAATATAGTTTAACGGTTTTGTATGACACTGAATTCATTCTAGATGCGTTTAATAACATCCTGCCATTGCTTCCTGATAATTTGTGTATAGTTAAAACTCACTGGTCTAATTTTGTTTGTCCTGTAGAGCTCGCTGATCTTTCATTGAAAAATATGGATATTGTGCAGCCATTGCTTCTCCCTTGGCTTACAAACAGCGAAGAACCAATGCTTTGGATTGATGGACTCGCAATTTTTAATACAGATCCTGCTCTTTTGTTGGAAGGGAAAAAGGAAGCGTATTCGTGTGCAAGGAATGTTTTACTACATCGGGAATTGAACAAACCGGCAACAAAGAGCTTTCTTGGAGATTACAATCTCGCTCCAAAAAACGATCTTATTTTGGACACTGCAGTAACAGTTATTGATCCTAAACTTGCTAAGCAGAATTGCAGTCCGGATAAAATATGCGATATGGTTAATAGGTTGCGTTCTCAGTATCGTTTAATCGAACCGGAAAGAGAAATTGGCAAGCCTCCTACACAAAGAAAGAAAACTCCGGTTGCATCAGGCTACTTACTTGAAAACCAGGCGTTTAGAGCTCATTTGCTGCTAGGACTGAATGTTGCGGAGCTTCCTTTTAGCGAAGTTTCCTATGCTGTTGACGTGGTTGATACGACGGCATGGCTTAATGCTGAATGGTCAAATGATTGGATTTCTGAAGAAAACCCAATCGCTGTGTATTTGGAATATGGCAAGCCACCAATTCTTAACGCAAATCAACGTTTTGGAAATTTATATTGGAAACAGGCTAGGAAATCTGACGTCTATGAAGTTCTTCTTGGAGAGGTACTAGAGCCTGAAGAAGCGGTATCGTTAAAGGCCGCTTTGTTCCCGGAAGGTTCGAAACGGAAAAAACTAGCAAGAAACTTATTGAAAGCTGTTAAAAGGTAAATTGATATGTGGACTATTTTTATACTGGCGGCGCTTGCTTCAATATTAATCTTGTATTTACCAGGGTATTTATTTATTAGATCTGCAAAAATTTCTACAATTACAGCTATCTCTCTGGCTCCTCTTGTTTCGATTGCCGCATATGAGCTTTTAGCGATTGTTTATTCAAAAATTGATCTCTTTACTTCTTGGGTAAATACATTCGCTTTATGCACCATTGTTTCTTTTGTTGTTTTTGTCACAAGATGGTTAGCAGCTAGAAAGAGACAAGCTGCCGACCACTCATTTCAAAAAGGACAAGTTAGGTCTGATCTCTTGTTGATGAGTTTATATATTGGGATCGCCTTGCTTGTTGCCGCATTTTATTTTGTCGTTCCATTAGATGGCCCAGCATCATTTAGCCAGGAGTCTGACAATGAGGCGCATCTTGGTTATATTCAGTCTTTTCTCCAATCGGGCAATTATTCATCTCTGGAAGCATCCTTATACCATGGCATAGCTAGTGGCTACGAAAGTCCTAGCGGTGATGAGGCGACTTCTTTTTACCCAGCTGCGTGGCATTGTGTAGCTGCTATAGTGGCATCGTTAAGTGGTGCAAATGCTGCTATTGCAGCTAATGCTACGCTCTTTACATTCATATCTATCGTATTTCCTCTGAGCATTTTTATTTTATTGAGAAGCTTGAGCAATAATAGACTTTTTCTTGTCTGTGGTTCGATTCTTTCACTTGCATTTGCGAGTTTTCCTTGGGGCATGATTTCGTTTGGACCTCTCTATCCAAATATGGCAGCATATTGCTGCGTGCCACTCACTGTAATATGTTTCGTTCGCGCTTTAAATGTGGCTGAAGTTAAAGAAATCCAAATAAAGTATCTGATTTTGTTTGTAGTGGGATTATTTGCGCTTGTTTTTTTGCAGACTAATGCAGTATTCACTGTTGCGGTGTTACTTATCCCCTTCTGTTTTTACATTGCTAATCGCTTTCTTGCAGAGAAAAGATCCTCCTTTAAGGCAGTTATTTTTGCCTGTTTGTCATTGGCGATAGCGATAATATGGGTTGTTTTATATAAAGCACCTTTCCTCCAGAGCGTGGTTTCTTTTTCTTGGGAGCCATTTGCGTCGGTTCGTCAATCTTTGGTTAATATTTTGTTTCTTTCCTTTGGTGGCTCTTCCGTTCAAATTGCTCTTGCTGCACTTGTGATAATGGGCTTTGCTTATGTAATGATTAAGAAAAAGAACAGATGGCTTGTTGTCTCGTATCTTTTAGCCTGTATCTTGGTATTAGTGACGTCTGCATTTTCGGGAGAAATACGCTCTTTATTCACGGGCTTTTGGTATACGGATTCTCATAGGATTGCTGGAATGGCGGCATTGGCGGCAATTCCTCTTGCAGCATATGGTTTATATGCTTTAGCAAAGCTTTTTGAAAGAGCGCTGGTTTATTTGAAAGCATTATGTGGTAATCATTCCTCCAGCACTTCAAAAAGCGGATTTGTAATCTTTTTTGTTGTCATAGTGGCTGCTATCTATTATCCGTCATATGCTCTTTCGGGGATTGGAGCAGTGGCAACTCCATTTGGGGACTTTGAAGCTCGTTGGCACGATGAAAATCATTCAGTCAACATCTGCATTATGGATGAAGAAGAAGAACTCTTTTTGGAAAAAGTGTCAGATACCATCTCAAACGATGACTTAATTATCAATATTCCTGATGATGGAAGTGTATTTGCATTTGGTGGGTATGACCTAAATACTTACTATCGTCGTTCGGGAGTAGCAGCGATAGGTGCAGAGTCTGAAGATAGCAAGATAATTCGGTTGGGTCTTAATGAGTATGCAAATAATTTAGATGTAAAAGAAGCAGTTGAAAGAAGTGGAGCAAAATATTTGCTGGTTTTAGATCAGGGGGAAGATAAAGAAGGTGATCGTTA
>USIG01000086.1 GCA_900554685.1 uncultured Cryptobacterium sp. | reverse complement strand
CTTGATGTTACGGTTTCCTCTGGCTACATAATCACCATTTTCATCCTTGATCCTTGTATAACGCGGAAGCTGAATGTCACCGGTACAGTTAGCTGTATCCAGCTGTTCCTTGGAATTAAAATCCTGCAGACTTTCTGCTGTATAATATTTGTCAAGAAGTGCTTTTAACTCTTCTTCAGTTGGCGCCGGACTTCCTGTTCCCTTTACTGTAACTGTAAAGGTTTTTGTGATGGTACCAAACTTATCCGCATTTTCAAAGTAATCATTGAGAACATTTACTGCTGACTGCATAAGAACGCTGATCACAAGCAAAATAAATGCTAAGAGAAAACTGACATTGCCCGAATAGGTGATCCCGCAGTAAACATACGAAAGAAGGACAGGAGTTATAGCTGCGACCCAAGTATGCGGTCCAGTAAGCTGAAAAGCCAACGAGGGTGTAAGAGAAGCATACGATTCGGAGGACTTTTTTACTGAAGGGCGATGCTGGGGGTCAGCCATAAACTTCAGTCCTTTCTTAGCATTCGCGAGTTAGCTAGTTCCAAGTTTCTTTGCGATAGCCAGTGCAGCGCATAACACAAAGAAGTTTGCCATTTTGATCATGCATTTCAATGACATTACGAACGATTTTGCGTGCACGTGATACCTGGGTGCACGTTGCTGTTACCGTATCACCAAGCTTTGCAGATGCGAGAAAGTCAATGGATGCGTCCAGGGTAACAACGCCGTTAGTGATGTATTGATTTGCTGCACCAAAGGTAAAATCTCCTAAAGTGAAATAAACGCCACCCATAGGAATATCAAGACCATTGAGGAAGGACTCGTCGATGGTTACCTGTGCTTTAGCGAAATTCTCACCTAATTCTGTTACGACCATACCGTTTTTTGCCGCAAATTTGTCGCCTTTGCAATACGGATCTGGTTCAGTCTTAATCATGGAAACTCCTTATCTAACGTAACACCATGTATAAGCTGTGCACAAAGAGAAATACTATCACCAACTTTTGCTGTTTGGTAGAAAGAGGGTGAGATAAACAAAGAACCTTAGGTGATAATTTCCAAGTTTACATAACATATATTATCAACTGTCACTATGAAACTACCGAAGAGCCTCATTATGCTTTTTCTGGTACTAACAAAACGAAAGGCATCCTTATCGTAAATTATCAGGTAAAGTTACTCTCGTTTTAGCCAAACCCCTCATTCTTACAGTTTCTTATAAGCTTTTTGACAACTTCAACACAAAACCGCAGGTCAGAAAAGGTATTTAGAAATGAAGCTCTGAGAGCCGTTCTAAGCCCTTGTTTTGGTTACCAATGAGTATTTAGTCGAGGGATTTAAGCGTTCGAAACTCCGCTTGAGCCAAAACCACCAGTTCCACGTTCAGAATCATCTAATTCTGCTACTTCCTCAAATTCAAGTGATTCAACTTTCATAATAACGAGCTGAGCAATGCGGTCACCGACATGAATCGAAATAGGTTCATGCGGATCAAGATTGATTGCAATTACTTTCAATTCGCCGCGATAATTACTGTCAATTAAACCTGGCGCATTAACGATAGAAAGTCCTTGCTTGATAGCAAGACCACTTCGTGGAACAACAAAGCCTGCATAACCAAAAGGTATTTCGATGGCAAGACCTGTAGGGATAAGTGTTCGTTCAAAAGGCTGTAAAACTACTTCCTCTGTTGAGCAAAGATCGTAGCCTGCATCGCCTACATAAGCATTGTGAGGAATAAGTGCTTCTGTGCAAAGTTTTTTCGTTGGAATGGTGTGAATATGGTTTTGATCCATTACCTTAAAATCCCTTCAGTGCTTCCTTGAATTCGTCAATATTTTTAAAGTCTTTATAGACACTTGCAAAGCGGATATAAGCAACCTCGTCTATATTTGCAAGTTTTTCCAAGGCCTTGTCACCTAATGCTTTCGAGGTGATCTCGCGCTTGGATTCGCTTCTCAAATCTGATTCTATATCATCAATAAGTTGGTAGATTTGTTCAGGAGATACAGGTCGTTTTGCGCAGGCAATTAAAAGGCCCCTAAAGAGTTTATCTCGACTGTAAGCTTCTGAGGAGCCATCAGACTTGATAATAAGCAGTGGACTTGTCTCAGTACGCTCATACGTGGTGAAACGCGCACCACATGAGAGACATTCACGGCGACGGCGAATAGCTGAGCCATCATCTACTGGACGAGAATCGACAACTTTTGATTCTTGGAAACCACAAGAAGGACAGCGCATGTAAACTCCTTTTATAGTTCTTACATACGCTAGTATACAAGATATGGTGGTAAAAACTTAAGCTCCGATAAGAATAACCACTAAAGCAAACAAGGTTGCTAAGACCGAACCCTTCAAAAACAATCGTTGGTCTTCTTTGGAGTTCGCATAAAAAGCACGCGATGACGTTCCCGCTTTCCGAATAGAGCCAAGCAAGGGGTCATTTGAGAGAGTATTTTTTAAGCTACGACTTACTGAGACTTTGTCATGGGGGCTTTTCTGCGATGGACGAACATCGAAAGGAATAATTGGAGTTTGCGCTGGTGTGTTATACACCTCAAGCTTGAGGGCCGCAGTCCCTTCAGTGCGATAGTCTTGATATTTCTTCTCCATTGCGGACCTCCTTATTGGCATAGAACTTTTGTTCGTGTATACTTTAATTCGAACAGATGTTCTTGTCAATAAAAAAGCGAACAAAAGTTCGTATTAGGAAAGGAACTATCATGGCTGCTCCGCTTACTAAGCGCCAACGCTCTGTTTATGAATTTATAGAGTCCTACATTCATGAAAAAGGGTTTGGCCCTACCGTGCGAGAAATTGCTGAAGCGGTGCATCTTTCTTCCCCTTCAACGGTACATGTTCACTTAAAAACTCTGGAAGAAAAAGGCTACATTGTGCGTGATCCACTAAAGTCACGTTCTATTGCGCTGCCTCATAGTGATGAATCAAGTCTTTCTTTTGGTTCGGATGGGTTCGATAATACGCTTGCTCTTCCCTTGGTTGGTAATGTTGCTGCAGGAGAACCAATATTAGCTGAACAAAATATCGAAACAACGATGACGCTTCCAACCGAATTAGTGGGTGATTCCGCCTCGTTTATTCTTTCGGTTCATGGTGATTCAATGATTGAGATTGGCATCAATGATGGAGACTATGTTGTGGTCAAGCAGCAAAATGTTGCTCACAATGGAGAAATCGTAGTAGCCCTTATCGACGATGGTGCAACGGTGAAACGTTTTTATAAAGAAGCTGACCATATTCGTTTGCAGCCTGAAAACTCTTCCATGGAGCCAATTATCACAAAGGATTGCGCTATCGTTGGTAAAGTAGTTGCAGTTTTACGCAAAGTGTATTAGTGAGACTGCTTAAATGGGGCGAGTTTAGCAACTGCTTGTTTATTGGCGCGCACGACTAAATGAGTTCCTTTTTCTTCGTACGTTTCACTGAGAATGGTGCAGCGTTGATGAATAAACGAAACCACCTCTCCCCTTTCATAGGGAACAAGAAGCTCTAGCAATTCATCTTGCGCTGAAGATATAACACCGATTCGATGAATAAGCTCATCAAGACCAGCGCGTGTCTTGGTAGACGTAAAGACTGCGTGAGGAAAACGTGTTGAAAGCGCCTCGTATTGCGCTTCTCCAAGCAAATCTAGCTTATTCATTACTTCAATGCGTCCGATTTCATGTGCACCAATCTGCTCAAGGACCATATTGACGGTATCAATCTGCCTTGCATGTTGAGGATCTGATGCATCGATCACATGCAAAATTAAATCTGCACCGTTAATTTCATCAAGGGTAGATTTAAATGCCTCTACCAACGTGGTAGGCAATTTTTGAATGAAGCCAACCGTATCGGTAAGTGTAATCTCTTTTCCTTCAGGAAGTATCAGTTGACGCGTTGTTGAATCAAGTGTTGCAAAAAGTTTGTCGTAGCTCAGTACCTCAGAATCGGTAATTGCGTTTAATAAACTAGATTTTCCTGCATTCGTATACCCTGCGAGTGCTACCTTAAAAACGCCTGATTCCTTTCTTCTCTTTCTTTGCAAATCGCGTTTTTTAGATACATTAGCCAACTCGCGTTTGATAGCAGTAATACGATTTCGGATCAGACGACGGTCAACTTCAAGCTGACTTTCGCCCTCACCAAAACGTGAGCCAACGCCGCCGCCCATTCGATTAGAAGCAAGGTGAGCCCACATACCTCTTAGACGAGGATAAAGATATTGATTCTGTGCAAGACGAACTTGAAGACGTCCCTCTTTGCTGGAAGCGTGAAGAGCAAAAATGTCAAGAATCAAGGCGGTGCGGTCAATAACCTTAACGTCTTTTCCTACTACCTTTTCTAAATTCGATTGTTGAGAAGGCGTGAGCTCATCGTCGAAAATTACCACGTCAGCTGCATAGGAACGAGCAAGTTGTGCGATTTCTTCTGCTTTCCCGCTTCCCACAAAAGTACGTGGATTTGGAGAGTCGAGGCGTTGCGTAGTTTTTGCAACCATATCAGCGCCTGCAGTCCACGCAAGACGTTCTAATTCAGCTAGCGAAGATTCGAGAGTCCATTCTTGATTAGGTCTTTCGACGCCAACTAAGATCGCACGTTCTCGTGGTTTTTCAATTACGGTCGAAGGGCCGTGTTGCTTTACCTCATCAAAAATATACTCAGGCATATATCCTCTGCTTATAAATCAAGCGTTCCTGCAAAAGAGCAAACAGCAGGTCCAGCCATATAGACATGATTATTTTTACTCCAAGTGATATCTAATATACCACCACGTAAATGAACTTTATTATGTCTCTTTGAACGATTAGTCAAAACGGCAGCAACCAAGGAAGCACAGGCACCCGTACCGCACGCAAGGGTTTCACCGCATCCTCGTTCAAACACTCGCATGAGCAGCTCATCTTCGCTTGGGACGATAAACTCAATATTGCTTTTTGCGGGAAACGCCGAATGACATTCAAAATAGGCGCCGATTTCATCGAGTTTAAAGGTCTCAAGCGTCTTTTCGTTTCCGGTAAAACATGTATCAGGAAGAGAGGCAATATCGTCAAAGAAACAAACAGCGTGTGGATTGCCCATAGAAACGCAGGTAAAAGAAAAATCACCCCAAGGCGAGCTTATGCTCTGTTCGCGAACACAAGAAAGACCGAGATCAGAATAAAAGGACTCTTTAAGAGTCGTTGGAATTTCAGTAGCTTTAAGAATTGGCTCGTCCATATCAACTACTGCACGAAGGAAGTTGCCATTGGAATCACGTTCAAGTTCAAGTGAAAGAGGACCACGCAAGGTATCAGCAATAAAAGTAGATACCTCAGGAGCAATATAGCCTCGATCCACTAAAAAACGAGCAAAGCAACGAATACCATTGCCGCACATTTCGGCAAGGGTTCCGTCAGAGTTGATGTAATGCATGTAGGCAACGCATTCATCTCGTTTAGAGGGGCGAACAAGGATTACTCCGTCAGCACCTATGCCAAAATGTCTATCACAAATATGCTGAACTTGTTCTGGAGTAAGTTCAAGAGTCTGATCCATGTCATCAAACATCACAAAATCATTGCCCAAACCATGATATTTATAAAACCCAAGTTTCACGTTATTCCCCTAAGTCTTTCTCGTTGCACTTTGTTGTCTTACTTATAGTTTAGAAGCCTTTACATACGTTTCGACAATACGTTCAACAATTTGATCTGTTGTTAATGTATCGGCATCCAGCATAGTCAAACGCGAATCTCTTCTCAGCCAGCTACGTTGACGTTTTGCATAGCGTCGAGTGGCAGTTTTGATATGTTCTGCAGCTTCCTCAAGCGAGCAGGCTCCATCTAGATAGGCGACAACTTCCTTATACCCAATAGCTTGAGGTGCGGTAAGAGCAGATCTAAACCCACGTTGTAAAAGATCTGATACCTCTTCAACGAGTCCTTGCTCAAACATAGTATCAACGCGTTTATTGATTCTTTGAGCTAAAAGTTCAGGTGTGCGAAAAAGACCGAAGCGAAGCGAAGGTACCACTTCTGGTAAACAGCGTATATTCTTTACCTGCTGGGCATAAGAGATCCCCTGCTCGTGCATTTCGAGAGCTCGTATAACGCGACGTACGTTGTTGACATGAAGCAAATGCGCACTTTCAGGATCGAGCCGATACAAAATATCCCAAACCGCTTGATTTCCTTCTTCTTGGGCAAGACGCTCATACTTTTCTCGCGTTGCATTATGAAGTTGATCCCCTTTTGGAAAACGCATATCTTCGAGTGCTGCTTGAACATAAAGCCCAGTTCCACCACAAAGAATAGGAACTTTTCCTCTTTGGGTGATTTCGTCAAAAGCCTTTCGAGAAAGCTGTTGAAAAAGCTGCGCAGAAAACGCCTCACCGGGATCAAGGATATCGATTAAGTGATGAGGCACTAGTTGCTCAGACGGTTTAAGTTTTGCCGTGCCGATATCCATAGAACGATAGACTTGCATGGAGTCAGCTGATACCACTTCCCCATCGAGCTTTAAAGCAACCCGTTGAGCAACTTCTGACTTTCCAGAAGCAGTGGGTCCCAGAATCGCTATGACAAGTTGTCTGCGGTTCACTTAGAGGACCTTACCACGTAAATACCAGGCACGAGCCTGTTCGATTTGTACAGGCACAATGGTGCCCTGAAGCTCTTCAATGGTTGTACCTTGAGGGATAGGAGCATGCACGGTTTGATTTTTCTGGCTACGTCCTGTAAGGACAGTCTTGTCTCGCTTCGAAGCACCTTCTACCAATACTTGAAGAATCGCATCCTTATCAACTTGATTTACCTCATAAGCACGGTCTTGTACAAGCTGAACAAGAGATTCAAAGCGCTCTTGGATGACCTCATGAGGTGTATTGTCTTCCATACGAGCTGCAGGAGTTCCTTCGCGCTTAGAATACAAGAAGGTGAACACTTGATGGTAGCCAACTTGATTAATGAGATCGTAGGTTTGCTGGAAATCTTGTTCAGTTTCTCCCGGAAAACCTACAATGACATCGGTTGAAAGCGCAATATCAGGGCGTACTCCTCGAAGTTTGTCGATAATTTCCAGATAATGCTCTCGTGTGTAGCGCCTGTTCATTGCTTTCAAAATAGTGTTTGAACCAGATTGAACAGGCAAATGAAGGGCTGGCATAAGGTTTTTCAACTCGCCGAAAGCGCAAATAACCTCATCGTTGAGATCCTTTGGATGTGAGGTTGCAAAACGGATTCGTTCGATACCCGTATCTGCGATCGCATAGAGCAATTTTGCAAATTCCGGCTGTCCATAAAGATCACGGCCATACGAATTGACGTTTTGTCCTAAAAGGG
>USIG01000085.1 GCA_900554685.1 uncultured Cryptobacterium sp. | reverse complement strand
CAATAACGGAGTCGACGTAACTCATAAATTCCTCCTCGATTAACACTCAACGTTGTGTATGGTATCAAACAGAGCCACTTTAGATAAATAAAGCCATCCCCGTTAACATGTTCGAAACAAACAATCGGGGGATGGCGTAAAACTTTGGATAAATGAAACTGTTATTCAAAGATAGTTGAGTTACCTTACATTCCTTTTATTTTCTAAGGAAAACTTGTTTGCCATACCTGCATTCCTACATATGTTCAGGAGCCGAAACACCCAACAGATTGAGTGTCAAAGCCAAAACAATACGGGCAGAATCTGCAAGGGCAAGACGCGCCTGTTCAAGATCTTGATCTTCACCAATAACGCGACAATTCGTATAGAAAGAATGGAACAAAGAAGCAAGATCCTGCGCATAATGTGTCAAGCGGAACGGAGCACGATCGCGAGCAGCACCTGCAATAAGATCAGTAAAATCAGCCATCTTGCGCATAAGCTCAAGCTCACTTTCATGCGTAAGAACCGATAAATTAGCGGCATCAATCTGCAGAGCTTCTACCAGATCAGAGACAGAAGAACCATCGGTTGAAATACCACGAGCCTCAGCTGCTTTGCGCAAAATTGAGCAAATACGCGCATGAGCATACTGAACATAATAAACAGGATTTGAAGCATCTTTTTTCTTAGCTACCTCAATGTCAAAATCAATAGACTGATCCGAAGATTTTGAAAGCATCATATAGCGCGTAGCATCAACGCCTACTTCATCAATCAGCTCTCTAAAGGTAATCATTTCCCCTGTTCGCTTCGACATACGAACCTGCTGTCCATCACGGAAAAGGGTTACAAGCTGACCAAGTACAACCTCCAATGCATCGGGATAACCCCAAGCAGCCATCATTGCCTGACAACGAGGAATATATCCATGGTGATCAGCACCCCAAATATCGATAAGATGATCATAGCCGCGCTGCATTTTATCGTAGTGATACGCCACATCAGACATGAAATAGGTAAGCTCACCGTTAGTTTTAATCAAAACGCGATCTTTTTCATCGCCAAAAGCAGTTGATCGGAAATAGGTTGCTCCGTCCTGCTCAAAGATATAACCGCGCTCTTTCATCACTTCAAAAGCACGGTCGACCTTAGTTTTGCCATCTTCGCCAGGAACAAACAAAGAACGCTCAGAAAACCAGGTATCGAAATGGTTTCCAAAAATTTCAAGCGTTTCTTTTACATTGTCCATCATGGCCTTATAACCCATTTCACGAAACTCATGGCGACGAGTTTCAGGGTCAACCGAAAGCCATTTATCTCCATCGCGATCAATGATTTGACGGGCAAGGTCTTTTACATATCCCCCACCATACGATGCTTCAGGCATTTCCACTTCAAGACCCAAAGCCTGCTGATAGCGAACCACCAAAGAATCAGCAAAAACATTCATCTGATTACCCTGGTCATTGATATAGAATTCCTCATCAACTTCATAGCCCGCATGACGCATCACACGCGCAATCGCATCACCTAAAGCTGCCCAGCGACCATGGCCTACATGCATAGGTCCGGTAGGATTTGCCGATACATACTCCAAATCAACCTTGCAAGGTTTATCGAGCTTTGATTTACCGTAATCAGAACCCTGCGTACGCACTTCACTAATAACATTCTGAAATACCGCATTAGCAAGCGTTAAATTGATAAAACCAGGTCCTGCAATCTCAACTGAATCAATGAGATCATTTTCGGGAAGATTATCAACAAGAATTTGCGCAATTGCACGTGGATTCATGTGAGCTGCCTTTGCAAGACGCATGGCAACCGTACAGGCCCAGTCGCCATGACCCTCTTCACGAGGACGTTCTAAGGTAGGGAGAGGAACTTCATCAAGAGGCAATTCTCCTGCCTGAACAGCCGAAGTAAGAGCCTGGTGCAATACCACCTCAAGAGATTCACGAATGGTCATAAAAGATCCTTCCTACCTTTATTATGAGAAGCTTTTCTTCTGAGAAGAATTATTGGTTTGCCCACTGAGAAATACCTCTCGGTACCACCTAACAATTCCGCACAGAATATCATTGTTTCTTTTCTATAAAACAGCGGATGAAATTGTAACACGCTAGGCACGATGCTTGGCTACATAAGCATCGCATTCTTCAACAACATAGGTGCGAAGCTTATCAAGCAGAGCTTCGTCTTTACCGCCTACTAAGGCACCGTCAATAGATTGAATAGGCAGACAAAGTGTACTTGAAGAGCTAACGATAACCTCATCGGCATCTTTAAGTTCATCAAGAGTAAAGAGCTTTTCAACAACAGGAATCTCAAGAGCCATACATGCTTGAATCAAATGCTTGCGCGCAATGCCTGGCAAAATATGATTATCAGCCGGATGGGTGACAAAGCATCCATCTTTGAGCATCTGTACGTTGCTGTGAGCGCATTCGGTGACATAACTATCTCGCACAAATACCGCCTCATAACAATCTGCTTCCTTAGTGCGTTGAGCAGCTATTACATTGGGAAGTAAGTTGAGCGTTTTCGTGTTGCACATTTGGAAACGAACATCTTCAACGCTGATAAGATCTTGCCTATCGTAGAGATCTTCCATCTCATCAGGAACAATCATGATCCACAAATTAGCAGGTCCATCACAAAAATAATGGTGGCGGTAATCGGTTCCACGGGTTACTTGCCAGTAAACAAAATTGACAGGCGCTTCAACTCGAGAAAGCATGTCAGTCAAAAGCGCATGCAGCTCATCTTTGGTTATACCGGGATCAATTTCTACATTTGCACAGCTATTAAAGAATCGGTCAATATGATCTTCAGCAAATAGGACTACCCCATCGATGCCCATCGTGGCATCATAGACTCCGTCGCCATAAAATGACACACGGTCCAGAAAAGGAACTTTCATTTCTTCAAGAGGACCAAAAGTTCCGTTGTAGTATCCCAAGCGTTCCATACTAAATTCATGCTCCTTTAAGCGTTCATGGTATAAGCGCTCCTTGAGTGCTTATTTCGCACTGATAACCTTATTTAAGTGTTGCTAATACGATCGCTTTGATAGCATGCATGCGGTTTTCTGCCTCATCAAACACTTTCGAAGCCTCAGACTCAAACACTTCGTTGGTTACTTCCATTTCACTGAGACCAAACTTTTTCTCGATTTCTTGTGCCACCGTAGTATGAGTGTCATGAAATGCTGGCAGACAATGCATGAAAATAGCATTATCAGCCGCATGAGACATAACCTCTGCATTTATTTGGTAGGGAGAAAGCTCTTTGATGCGCTGTTCCCATAAACTTACCGGCTCACCCATGGAAACCCAAATATCGGTATAGAGAATATTGGCATCCTTGGTTGCCTGCTCAACATCAGACGTCACTAAAACTTCGCTGCCCTGTTCTTGCGCAATCTTCTGGCAGGTTTCAACCAACTTTGGATCGGGCATAGAAGATTCAGGAGCGCAGGCTACATAAGTAATACCCATCTTTGCGCAACCAACCATAAGCGAGTTTGCTACATTATTTTTTGCATCTCCCATAAATACCAACTTCAGCCCTTTAAAAGAGCCAAAGTTTTCGCGAATAGTTAAAAGATCGGCAATAGTTTGCGTTGGGTGACATTCATCGGTAAGACCATTCCAAACAGGAACTCCTGCATACGCTGCTAACGTATCAACAATTTCCTGGCCAAAGCCACGATACTCAATGCCATCAAACATACGACCCAAAACACGTGCAGTATCCTCGATAGACTCCTTATTGCCCATCTGCGATCCAGCCGCATCCAAATAGGTCACGCCCATGCCTAAATCATATCCAGCAATCTCGAAGGAGCAACGGGTACGGGTAGAAGTTTTTTCAAACAACAAAACGATATTCTTTCCTTCAAGTTCTTTATGAAGAATACCTGCGTGCTTTTTTTCTTTTAACTCTTGAGCAAGGTCAACCAATGAAAGAATTTCTTCAGATGTGAAGTCAAGCAACTTCAAAAAATTACGGCCAGAAAGTGATGTTGTCATTGGTCCTCCTGATATGACAAGCAAAACAATACAAATAAAAAGCGCACCTCGCAAAGGGGTGCGCTTCTATTATGACACAGCTTTGAACTTTTACTCAGCATCATCGGCAATGGTCATGCCCTTATGGTTGCCGGTGATGGCATATTCCACCCACTCAGCAATGTTTACCACATGGTCTCCAATGCGTTCCAAATATTTACCTATCATTAAAACATCAAGAGCTGACGTTTCATCGGGCATATGTTGAACAATATGATTTGTAATATCTCGCTTTAATTCTTCAAACAAAGAATCAATTTCATCATCAGCCAAGATAACTTTTTTTGTTTTATCCAAATCAAGACAAAGATACGCATCGACAACATCATTTACCTGATCAGCAGACTTTTGAGCCATCGTATACAGCGAAGGGAAAACCGAGAGATCCAATCCTTCAGGAAGACCTAATGCAATCTCGCATATTTCTGCCGCCTGATCTCCAATTCGCTCAAGATCGGTGATCATTTTAAGCGCTGCTGTTACGGTGCGTAAATCTTGCGCAACCGGCTGCTCACGCATAAGCAAACGCAGACAGATACGCTCAATATCACGCTCCTTTTCATTGATGAGAGAATCATTTTGAACAACTAACAGAGCCTTTGTAGAATTGTTTTTCAAAACCGCCTCAAAGGAGCCCTCGATAGCCTCTTTTACCAATTCTGCCATGCCAGCCATCTGCGCATTAAGATGACCAAGTTCCTTTTCAAATAATGGACGTGCAGCCATATTAACCAAACCTTCCCATTAAGTAATCTTCAGTACGTTTGTCTTTTGGCTGAGAAAAGATTTGATCTGTTTCTCCCCATTCAATTACTTTTCCCAAAAGAAAGTACGCCGTACGATTCGACACACGAGCTGCCTGTTCTATGTTGTGGGTAACGATAATTACCGCAATGCCCTGTTGAGCAATTTGCCCGATGGTTTCTTCTATGGCAAACGTGGCAATAGGATCAAGCGCAGAACAAGGTTCATCCATCAGTACGATACGCGGATTCATCGCAAGTGTACGAGCGATGCACAGGCGTTGCTGTTGTCCACCTGATAAGGCATAAGCGCTTTTGTTGAGTTTATCTTTTACCTCATCCCATAAAGCAGCTTTGCGCAATGACGTTTCAACGATCTCGTTAAGTTTGTCTTTATCTTTAAGCCCATGCTGACGAAGAGAAAACGTAATGTTGTCATAGATTGATTTCCTAAAAGGATTCGGTATCTGAAATACCATGCCTATTTCTTGGCGCAAACTATAAATGTTTTCTTCTTTAGTGTTGATGTTGCGCCCGTCATACCAAATCTCTCCATCGATATGACAGCGCGGTATTTCTCTGTTCATCAGGTTCAAACAACGCAAGAAGGTTGATTTTCCGCATCCTGACGGACCAATAAGAGAGGTAACCTGTCCTGCCTCAAAAGTGAGATTAACCCCTGAGAGAGCTGTATGCGTATCGTCGTAACGGACCCCCACCTCTTTGGTGAACAGCAAAGGATTCGTCTCGTTATCGTAGGATAACGATGCCTCTTGCGCAAACGTAGACTTGTTTGCCTTGCCCGCTTTTTGGGAAGCATCGTTTTGAACATCGTTTCGCAGTTGAGAGATACCCATTATTCTGCCACCAACTTCTTACCAATACGATTGCCAACAAAACGTGCTACTACGTTAAAGGCCAACACACAGATCATAAGAACTGCCGCCGTGCCATTTGAAACAGCATCCAGATCAGGCACAACT
Source organism: uncultured Cryptobacterium sp. (assembly GCA_900554685.1). Lineage (GTDB taxonomy): Bacteria > Actinomycetota > Coriobacteriia > Coriobacteriales > Eggerthellaceae > Anaerotardibacter. The sequence goes on along the minus strand of USIG01000085.1, from coordinate 1,697 downwards.
CCTTCGGAATTAATTTTCCAAATATGTACCGCCATAGTTTCTGCGGGGCGCCAAATATTCCAAGGACAGCTTGCACTCGTTAAATCGAAATTAGTGAAATCAAGCATGGGTGCAGATTGGCCTGCAGTATAAATAAGCGCTGCAGCCTCGCCAAAGATACGGCCGGCCGACAAAATAATGCCGGTAATAATTGCTGGCATTGCGGTAGGCAAAATAATATGAATAGTTGTTTCCCACCTCGTCAATCCCAAAGCAAGACCCGCATCACGCTGAGTAGTAGGAACTGCCTCCAATGCCTGCTGGATCGTTCTTACCAGAAGAGGAATATTAAATATGGTGAGAGCCAAAGCACCAGAAATAATAGAAAAGCCCCAACCCATATAAATGACGAACAAAAGAAAACCGAACAGGCCAACCACAATAGACGGAAGCGAAGAAAGCACCTCGATGGTCGTTTTAATAGTAGCGGTAATTTTATTTGCGGGCGCGTATTCTGCAAGATATATTGCCGCCCCTAGCGATAAGGGAACCGAAATAATAAGAGTTAGTACCAACAAGTAAAAAGAATTAAAAAGCTCTGGGCCAATACCACCACCCGCTTTAAACTGCTCTGGTTTGCCTGTCAAAAAGTTGATATCAAATGCTTTACTCGCACCTGATCCAATAATGTAGGCAATAAGAGCAAATAGAAGCACAGAAATAGCCACCACAATAGCAGTAAGAATTGCCGTTGCCAGTTTGTCTTGTTTTTGTGCCCTGTTGATTTGCGCACGTAATGAAGAATCAGCCATGTTTTGCCGCCGATCTGCTACCGATAATATGAACAATAGTGATGAAAACCAGCGTCATGATGAGCAAAATCAACGCAAGCGACCAGAGCACATCGCTATATACCGTACCCATGGTTTCATTACCCATGCTCATCGTAAGAACACTTGTTAAAGTTGCCGCAGGAGAAACAAGTGAATCTGGAATAGTTGCAGCATTGCCAATTACCATCTGCACCGCAAGTGCCTCACCAAATGCCCGGGCCATTCCGAGAATAATTGCCGTTAAAATACCTGGTGTTGCTGCACGCAGCACAATATGCCACGTATTTTGCCAACGGGTTCCTCCCAATGCAGCAGAAGATTGACGATAAGCCGCCGGAACCGCATTGAGTGCATCAATAACCAAAGAGGTAATAGTAGGAAGAACCATTACCGCAAGCACAAGCGATCCCGCCAAAATGCCATAACCAGTTCCATCAACAAAACCTCGAATCCATGGCACCAAAACAGTAAGACCTATAAGACCATACACAACTGAAGGGATACCTACCAACAACTCCAAAGCGGGACGGAAAAAGGTATTACCAAACTTCGGGTTCACTTCAACGGTATACACTGCAGAGCCTATTGCGAAAGGAATAACAATAAGGCAGGAAAAGAGCGTCACCGCAAAGGAGCCAAAGATCATAGGCAGCGCACCTACTGTTGGATCACCATTCGCGTTGGGCTGATGAGGATTCCACGTTGTTCCTGTTAAAAAGTCTAGAGGGTTAATGCCGTCAATAACAAAAGTGGAAAGACCTCGTTGTGAGACCATCACAATAAGCGACAAAACAACCGCAATAACCAAAAAAATGCAAAAACCCGTTAGGTATTTTCCCACACGTTCAAGTTGATGCTTTGTCAGTTTTGTCATAGGGTTACCCT
>USIG01000084.1 GCA_900554685.1 uncultured Cryptobacterium sp. | reverse complement strand
TATGTAGAAATAAATGTGTAATAGAAGCCATATTTTTCACTATTAGATTTTAACCATTCATGCATTTCATTGGCAATATTCTCTCTTATTGTATCCAGCTCCTCTCTCGTAGCTGGAGTTCCTCTGTTTATGCACGCACTCTCTAGCTCATCAAATAATCTATTGTGTGCTTGTTTTGGAGCAGTGACAAACTGACTGGTAGTCAAACCTGAGCTTATCAAGGAGCAGCAGGAGATCCGTTTTGGAGCAGTGACAAACTGACTGGTAGTCAAACTTGATCCCGACTGGCTCCTCGAAGCAACAGAGGAAAACGAGCGCAAGATTATCGCGGAGATCGAACGTAGGTATAGTGAAGAGGCTTAGCTATGGATTACGTATATACGTATATGAAGGAACACTTGAGTACTGTGAGGACGAATGGGTTGTTACATTCGGCGAGTTCGATGGAACGTTCGGGAGTGGCGCGACCGTAGAGGAAGCGTGCAAGAGTGCAGCCGAGTCCTTACGGCTTGCTATCGCCGAGGAGATAAGCCAGGGGCGCAAGCTTCCCAGGGCTAGGTTCAGCAATCCTCCGCAGGTCGTCTTCACTGTTGAGGTGGACGAGCACTATATAAAGTCGACCGAGTGCAGTTTTGGAGCAGTGACAAACTGACTGGTAGTCAAACTGTGAAACTATCGAAACAGGCAGTGTAGAAATTAAAACAAAATATCCTATTAGACGTGTAACGAGATTATATTGGACATGTGCTAGGATGGTAAAAGAAGGGGAGGGTAATGATATTTGAATATGATGAAGTAAAAAATCAGGCCAATATCAAAAAACATGGGATCAGTTTTATTGAAGCGCAAAACATATGGTTGGACAAGGATTGTATAGAATTCGCGTTGCCTTATGAGGATGAGCCGAGGTTTGTAGCTATTGGGCAATACCGCTGCAAGGTATGGGCGGCAATAATTACCTATCGAGAAGAAAGAATAAGAATCATTTCAGTTCGCAGAGCACGCAAAAACGAGGTGAGACTATATGAAGACAATAAAAAGTGAAGAGCTTGACCGCATGTTTGAAGACGGCGAAGACATGACTCAATTTATGGTTCCAGGCACATTGCGTAAGGTTTATAACACTGAAATGAAAAAAGCGAATATCAGCATGCCTAGTTGGATGCTTGAAGCAGTTGATTCAGAAGCTAAACGCATCGGAGCAAATAGACAATCCCTGATAAATACTTGGATAGCTGAAAAGCTAAGCAATATTGCTTAAATAAGCCTCCCAAAGCCCTCCAATCTCGGAGGGCTTTTTCAAACCGTGCTCGCTTTCGGTCTTTCGTCCAAAAGCTCGCAGCTCGTGCTGCTCCTCTTAAGGCGCGTTTACACACACTACGGGTTACTGATGGTTTTGGAGCAGTGACAAACTGACTGGTAGTCAAACAATATAGCCGTATTAGTAAAGGGGTGCCGGGTAACATGAAAGCTTTTGGTATTGGAGTACTTATCGGGGCTGTCCTTCTGATAGCTGTCGGTATCGATAGCTCTATTGCTTTTGCCTGTGCTTTGGTTGGAATTGGTTTAATCATCGCTAGTTCATCTGGTGGTTCTAAGCACACTAATTAAGGAAATCAATGCTAAGGTCATGCTCTCGTTGTGGAAGGATCCATGAGCCTGGCAAGTGCAGTGTTAAGCGGCGCATCACGGATACCACTCGTGAGCATCGCTTTCGTTCTACTAATGCTTGGACGAATAAGTCCAGAGTGATCAGGGAGCGTGATCAGTTTTGGAGCAGTGATAAACTGACTGCTAGTCAAACCAGACCTTGCAGGCGATGGATAAAGCCTGCTTTGGAATCAACGGCGCAAAAAGAAAAGTGTAAGACACGCTGGCAGCGTCTAAAGGAAGCGTGGAGAGGGTAATGGGAGAATTTAACGGCGCTCCTTTATGGGGCAATCATTGCTGGATCCTTGGTCATGATGTTGTAGCGGAGCTGCAAGACAAGAAACCAGAGTATGCCAGCAAAAGGGAATTCAGACCATGGAAACAAGATCCAGTGATGCTGGACACTAAGGTGTACAGGTATTTAATTCCACCTGATACGGTGATGCGTGTGGAGATAGGTGAGTATCGAGGGCTCGAGGTTACCTGGTGCGGTGATTGGAATGAGTAGACCAGCCCCTAAATTCAAGCGCGGCGATATTGTTTCTCTAGTCAGTTCTTCAGGTAATCGCCTTGTAGGGAAGATATTTATCATTGATTGGCGCGGGTACTCGGAAGCGTACAAGGGCTGTGCTTGGTCTTATGATCTATTTACTTACGCCGATGAAGAACGGCATGGGATCGGAGAACCCCTACTTTACAAGCACGTTCCCGAATGTGACCTTGAGCCTTCTGAATCGAATGAACAGCTTGAGTATGTCCTGGAAGAGATTAAGAAGCATGGGGCATAATGATTTGCAGGCGATATAATCAAGCATGAACGGCGCTCCGTTTACCCGGGTAGCATTGTTCAGGTAGCAAACCCCGCTAGCCCTGCAAAAGCACGCGGGGTTATTTTGTGCCTAAATTCAGCCGTTTGCGCTACTCTTTCCTTATCAGACAAAGCCCGATAATATCGATTACAACAAGAAAAATCTCGCATAATGCGGTGAGGGTATCTGTATTTATTGGTGACTTCTTCCAAGAAGGTTTTGGGGCAGTGACAAACTGGCTAGTAGTCAACCTTCTTATGACATTTTTTCCACAAGATTGAGGGGATAAGTAATGAAATATTGGTCTGACGAAGATATTGAAGAAATGAATAAAAGAAATAACAAGATGATGCTGCATCGAAAGATTGCTATAGGGTTAGCAATTCCGATGCTGCTAACTTCTTTTCTTTTAACTGTGATTGCTATTTTCGCAAACGATCCCTTTTGGATAACTATTTTTACATGTTTTACTGTTTTTGCGATTTATTTCATTGTTAAGCAGTTTCAGTTATTGAAAGAAGACATAAATTGGAAACCAAGAGATCCAAAAGATTACTATCCGACTGATAAAAACTAGGGAGCTAAAAAGGCTTCCTTTTTGTTTAGTCAGTATTAGAAGTAGCACGAATCTACAAGCCTAAATGCGATTAGGCTATGCGGCATCTAAGTATTTAGTACGTTTTGGAGTAGTGACAAACTGACTGGTAGTCAAACACGAATTGTTTATACAAAGCCGCTAGTTAAGCTTTGGCGCGGTGGAGAAATTTCGACTTCCCACGGGAGAGATATAAAAATGGGGTATCGCACAAAGCTAAGAAAATCTCAATTACGCAGGTGGAACATGCGATAGCAAGAATCTGTTCCATGGAATAGATACCGCCGAAAGCCAATAAGACAAAGAGGAAATTTTCAGCACAGTTACAGGTAATAGTGGTGATATTGTTACGAAGCCACAAATACTTACCATGAGTCAGCTCACGAATTTTTGCGTACAGGGAAACATTGAGCCAGTTTGCCAAAATGCACATCGCAACTGAGGCAACGCTGGTGCGAAGATTAAGTGCAAATAAAAGCGCCATGGCATCATGAGAAACATCGGTCGCGCTTGGCGTATAGAGCAGACTGATTTGCGTGCATACCATAAATACAAGTACGCCACCTAACCCCACCAAAATTCCTTTATGAGCAGCTTGTCTTCCGTAGTTTTCATTAAGCATGTCACCTGCAAGGAAAGTGGAGGCAAACATCACGTTGCCTAATGTGGCATCTATGCCGAAAAGATCAACGGTTTTAACTACGGTCAAGTTCGCAAGGATCATCGCAACGGCAATCCATGCAATAAGGCCAGCTTTGCCAAATATTTTTTTAGCTGCAACTACGCATCCAAACGTTAGAACTATCTCTAATAAGAAGAGCAATTCATTCATGGGTACACCCCCTAGTTTTGGACGGGTAGGGTCTCGAACCGTAAAGGTATCTAACCGTTATACTGATAGTTTGATAAAAGCTATTTGTTTTATTAAAAACAGCTTAGGGGGAAATTGCTATCTTCATATAAAGCAAATACTAACTTTTTTATTACCGTTATAGGTGTAGTATGGCATATTTTTACCAAAAAGAAAGAAGGTGCTTTTAGTGTAGTAAATAGCTAGAGCACTCAGCCTGCTTGCAAATTCGTTGGCTGGCTAAAACGGTTCTAAACAAAAAGTTCGTTTTTAAACACGAGATTATTGAGTGGGGTAAATACTCCAATTACTTCTTCTTTGGTTATTTCCTCACTTCGGTTGAAATACTGAACTGCTTGTACGCAGGCATCGCCTAGAGCGATAGCCTCTTTGTCTGAAAGATCAGCACCTTCAGAGAGTCTTGTAAGCACATCTTCGATGTCAACAAGACAATTCCAAAGTGCAATATTGCCTTTGCTTTCAGGGTTTTCGGTTATCATGTAACGCGCTTCGTTGCTTAATGCTTCTAAATCAGCCAAAACCGTATGCGCGACCTGTATGATGGCGGGATTATTTTTATCAAAGGGTACAGCGACCGACTTTTTTGTTTTGCTTGCCATAGATAGTCCTTTTACTTAATGATTTTTCTCTCGTGTTGTTCAATAGTTTGCTTTTACTTGGTCTTGGCATTTAAGGATAACATCTTATACGTTTCGGTGATTCTGCAGGGCGTGACATGATAAGGTGCCAAATTCTTAAACTACATGCCAAAAAGCAGCAAAACACAATATGCTTTGTACGCAGTAATAAGGCTGCCGAAAAAATGTATGAGGTTGTACGTAAAAGGTTATATGAGCTGTACGCTTAACCGTTGATAATCAAAGGCAAAATGCCACATATAAGCAGAGTAAAAAAGATAGTAGCAGCGAGACGCTTTGCCTCAGCGGAAGCGGAAGTGAAGCGGTTAACCAGGGCAATTTTGTTTTGACGTGGGGCCATTTTGGTTACCTCCTTGCGTAGAAAATGCTTGCGAAAACTAATAACGGATTACCTTGCATTCGAAGCATCCGTTTTCGTATTTTCACGTATGCGTTTCTAACGAATTTTCTCAGCTCCGATTTTTGCCACCACTGTTTTTAATCCTTTTCGAGAGTGATTGCAATAAGAATTTAGTAAACGATGAAATTCTTTCTTTATAGATCGAATACGTTTTAAGAATAAATCGTTATAAGTTTGCATAACGCCTGATAAATTGCGTACTAAGGTTTTATCTATCATGTTGTTTTGGAAGCGCTTTTATCCTTAAAACTATTTACGAGATCGATTGAATTTTGGGATTGTGAAAGTTTTCTCAAAGAACTATTCAGTCCGAAGTAAAACATATAGAAACATATAGGAGGTTCTGTAACTTTAAGTGCTAGACTATCGACTCTAAATTGGAAAGGGGGAGCTATCGTGAACGTTGTTTTGAAGCTGCTGGGTGGGATTGCAGCATTGTTAGCAATTTTTGCTTGTGTGGTAGTTTTGTTTACCTTTACACCGCTTTCCTCTACTCCTGTTGGGCAGTCAGTTCATGAAATGTTAGGTTTTGGGACAAATGCTGCAACCAATGCTGCTCTTGATGCGTCTGGTCTTAAATCCAAAGCTGAAGATACTCTCTATGCCAATGCTGGTGATATTGCGGCTCAAACAGGCATGTCTGAAGAGCAGGTAAACCAAGCTATCGACAAGTTAGATATTGAAAGCTGGTCGGTAACTTCTCTTCCTTCCGATGTGAAAGAAACAGGCTCTCAAAAGGTGAACTATGGAGGGGTTTCGGCTGAAGTTATCACCTACGACAACCCCTCTTACATTACTGTTTCGGCCGAAGGGCAGACTTTTACCCTTGCTGTTCCTGACAGCGCACAGGAATATGTACCGCTTTTAGGATATTTGGGCTAAAGCAGCGTCTATCTATGAGCGCGAACGTTCCTATACACGAGCGCAGGTAGCGGTCATTTTTGCGATGTCTTTGCCTTGGTCATCTACGATGGTAACTGTGAAAAAGGCAAGGCGACTTCCTTCCTTGTCGCAGCGAGCACTTGCAATAAGCTTCGTCCCTTTGCTGGGACGGAAAAAGTCTATTGAATGGGTTACTGAAACAGTAGGTGGTTGGCCGACATTTGCCGCAATGGCAAGGGCGAAATCAGCTAGGGTAAAAATTGCGCCACCCATAACATTACCCATTGCATTGCGATGGATAGTTTCTATAGGCATTTCGCAAACAGCGTAGCCTTTGTCTCCCTCAAGAATGCGACAGTGAGCTACGTGTGTGGCAAATTTATCGTTGCAAAACTCGGCTTCTAGCTGCTCGAATGTGGGTTTTTCTGGAACCATATGAATCCCCTCTGTGCTCTTTTAGAAGTAGTGTTTGAAAGTTTACACAGTCTATGTTCTGTTTTCTTTGGTGTCTTCAATGCTGTTTATAAAAATATCTTTGCCAGGTGCGTATAGGCTTTATCCGAAAAGGACATAAAAAGCAACGATTACGCAAAAAATGTTGCGAATATCATTTTATTCAATTATGTTACCAACATAGTAACATTTATGTTTTAGGAGGTCATTGCTATGATTACCAAAGTGAATTCAATGCAAACCCCCTTCAAAACGGTGCTTTTGGTTTGCTTAACTATGCTGCTCTTGCTAGGGGCAGTTATGTTTCTTGCAGGTTGTAGCAATAATGGTGACGAACAGCGTATTGCGGAACTTGAAGCAGAAGTTGAGCGTTTGCAAAATAATCAGAGCGCTTCTGATGCTACGACTGATAATCAAACGGCAAATGATGCAACGCAAAATCAAAACGCTCAAAGTAAAACAACGTTTGATAATGCTACGATTCAAGAATTTAGCGATCGCGCGAATGATTTAATCTCACAGGCAGAGGCCGCCGAGGTTCCCAGTGATCGCAATGCTCGCATTGATGGCTACTTTAAGTTTGACAGTGAATTTAATGCTCTCGAACTTGAAATGGATACCTATGAAGATCAGCAAGAGGCTCAATATCGATCTGGTTCTTTATCGTGGGAGGACTATCGCTCTATAGAGCTCCAATTAGAACAAATTGAGAATAATCTTGATACGGCTCAAGACAAACTAGAAATACGTTTTGGTATTGACGATTAAATCGCTCAGTGTTCTATCGAATATCTTGTAGCTGTTTCCGAAAATATAGCACCGCTCAAAGTATTTATGTGGGTATGACCTGCAATGCTTTATTAAGGTAAAGCATCATAACCTTCGTTGAGTGGATTGGAGCGCTACAAATGAAGAACTATTTTGATCTAACAGGACGAGTTGCGATTGTCACTGGTTGCTCTGGTGGATTGGGCGTTCAAATGGCAAAGGCATTGGCTAGTCAGGGATGTACCATTGTTCCTATTGCTCGTCGCCAAGAAAAAATCGAAGAGGTTGCAAAACAGATTTCTGAAGAGTTTGGTGTAGATACCTATCCTATTCGTTGCGACATTACCGATACCGACATGGTTAATAATACGGTCGCTCAGGTTATGGAAAAGTATGGTCGTATTGATATTCTGATTAACAATGCTGGTACAGGCGCTGTTGCTCCTGCAGAGGATATTACTGATGAGCAGTTTGCGGGCGAA
>USIG01000083.1 GCA_900554685.1 uncultured Cryptobacterium sp. | reverse complement strand
TGAGCGCTCGCAGAAGGGTAGCAAGAGGTGTTGAATGCTACCTCAACAGCATATGAGGGAATATCAAACATAGGAAGTGATCCGCCGCCTGCGCGTGCGACCTCTTCAGTCACGGTAAAAGTGGCAATTTCTGAAGCGACGTTTTGCTCAAGGAGGTATTTGAGGTGCTCTGCTTTTGCTTTTATGTCTTGAGCGGGAGCGCAAAGCATGGCAAGGGTTGGAATAGTTGTCATTGCCTGCTGCGGATCAAGATAAAGTCTTAAGGTTGCTTCAAGTGCTGCAATGCTCATTTTGTCGAGGCGAAGTGCCCGTGCAAGAGGATTTTTCTTCAGTCGTGCAATAAGGTCTTTTCTTCCAACGATGATGCCAGCTTGAGGTCCGCCAAGAAGTTTGTCGCCAGAAAAAGAGACTAAATCGCATCCTTCTCGAAGTGCTTCTTTAACGGTTGGTTCTTCGGTTTGCGGAAGCCAGCGAGGGCGAATAAACATGCCCGATCCAAGATCTTCATAAACCATAAGAGGCTGGCAAGAGGAAAGAGGCGAATCTGGGGTTGCCAGGGATGATGTTTGAGAAGCTGCATATGAGCTAGTGGTAGCTGTGGCATCCTGCAGACGTTGTTGGTTTATAGCATCGGCAAGCTTCTTTAAATCTTTGGCTTTAACTGATTCGGTAAAGCCAACTAAGCGATAGTTGGAGGTATGTACTTTTAAGAGCAGTGCGGTGTTAGGGGTGATCGCACGTTCATAATCGGAAAGGTGAGTTTTATTAGTAGTTCCCACCTCGATCATTTCGGCTTGTGAAAAGTCCATAATATCGGGAATGCGAAACGAGCCACCAATTTCGATGAGTTCTCCTCGAGAAATAACTGCTTGCTTGCCTCGCGCAAATTCATGGAGCACCATCATTACAGCGGCAGCATTGTTGTTGACTGCAAGAGCTGCTTCTGATCCGGTCAGTGCGCAAATAAGCTCTTCGTAATGATCGTGGCGGCTTCCCCTTTTCATGGTTTTGGTGTTGTATTCGAGGGTGGAATAACCTTTTGCCACCTCAACAACAGATTCAATAGCCTTATCTGCTAAGACGCTGCGTCCTAAATTTGTGTGAATAATAATGCCTGTTGCATTGACTACGCGTCGCAGTGAAGGGCGCGCTTGTAGGGTGAGCTGTGCTACGGTCGATTGTACAATTTCATCAAGAATATCTTTGCTTTGACTTGCAGAATCAAGGCTTTTATTGTGGTTAATGACCTCTTGTTTATTGTGACCTTCTTCATAGGTTGAGTACTGCGCGCTCTCTTGACGGGCGCTTTGCAAAATCGCTTTGCGAAAGTGATCTATTTCTTTACGAATTACTTCCACTTTGACAGTGTGAGGAAGTGCTTTTGCGGTTTCATAAGGGCTTGTATTGAGCACCTGAAGGACTTCTTCGACAGAGGGGAGTAGGCGAAGGCTCATCTGAAGAGTCTGATCTGTCATGAGATTCCTTTCTAATTAGTTGAATTATGAGGCATTATAGTTTGTAGAGATGAATTCGGACCTCTTTTGCCGTTGAGCGGATGATTTGATACCCCTATTTGAATAAACTCTCTTTTCTAAGAATAATTGTGTCTATAATCCACGCGAATACAAAAGCTCTTTTTCTGCATTTACTAAGCTTTTGATTCAATTGATGTTTCAAAAGGGAAACGAAGAATGAGTCTTTCTGCGTAACTTATTCTCTTCTGCACCGCCTGTAATAGAGGCATGCCTGGTGTGGGGGCATGCGTGTCTCTGTGAGTAGTTGTTCACAGTTGGGCGTCGTAGCTTACATACGTTGTTTTCATAGGTGCTACACGCTCCGTTGAAGGAGTACGTATGAATTCATTGACAAAAGAACGTCTCGTTTTGGTGATAAGCGGTCTTGTGGCCGCAGCGGTAGCCATTATGCTCGCTTCAAATGGCAATCCGGGGAATATGGCCATTTGTATTGCTTGTTTTATTCGCGATTCAGCAGGTGCGATGAAGCTACAGACCAATGAAACGGTCCAATATCTCAGACCCGAGATCATAGGGATTATCGTTGGTGCCTGCATTATGGCCTTTATCGGTAAGGAATTTAAGGCAACGGCGGGATCATCTCCTTTTACTCGCTTTGCGCTTGGGTTTATTGTGATGATCGGTTGCTTGATATTTTTGGGCTGTCCGCTTCGCATGGTATTGCGCATGGCTGCTGGGGATCTCAATGCGTGGGTTGCTCTTGTTGGTTTTGCGGCGGGCATTTTGACCGGCGTGATCTTTTTGAAGAAAGGATTTTCACTTGGGCGCGCTGAAGCGGTAGCAAAAGGTGAAGGTCTTATTCTTCCTCTTGTGGTTATTGCTCTTTTTGTTTTAAGCGTTACAACAACAGTCTTTGCGGTGTCGCAATCTGGTCCAGGCAGCATGCATGCACCGGTGATTCTCTCTTTGATTGGTGGCATTGCTTTTGGCATGCTTGCGCAGCGTTCGCGTCTTTGCTTTGCAGGTGGCCTGCGTGATTTGGCGCTTGTTCGTGATGGATGGGGCCTTGTTGTTATTGGAATCTTGTTTGCGGGAGTGCTGATTTACAACGTTGCAAGCGGTTCCTTTAACTTGAGCTTTGCTGATCAGCCTATTGCTCACACTGAAGCCCTTTGGAATATTTTAGGAATGTATATTGTGGGATTTGGTGCCACTTTGTTAGGCGGATGCCCCTTGCGTCAGCTCGTTTTGGCTGGATCGGGTTCAGGCGATTCGGCTGTTACCTTTGTTGGTTTGCTGGTTGGTGCAGCATTTGCTCACAATTTTGGTTTGGCTTCAAGTGCTAATGGCACAACGGAAGCGGGCCAGATTGCCACTATCGTTTGCATTGTGCTTTTGTTCGTAATTGCTGCAGTTAATCTAAAGCGTGGTCGTGCGTAAGGGAGAGGATAGCTATGATACAGGTAGATGCTCAGGGTTTGTTTTGTCCTGAACCTCTTATGATGACTCAGGAGGCACTCAAACAACATCCCGGTGAAGAGGTAGTAGTTAAGGTTGATAGCGCCTCGCCACGTGATAACATCCTGCGTCTTGTTCGTCGAAAGAAGCTTTCAGCTACGGTAGAAGAAGATCAGGGCGTGTATACGATTACTATTACACAGTAGGACTATGGTAGTTGTTTCGTTTCATACAACCGTTGATGCGTTTACGTTCGAGAAGATCTGTAAACAAGAAGGAATTCAGGGCCGTCTTACGACCATTCCAAGAATGATTTCGTCTGGGTGCGGCTTAGCATGGAGCGCTCCGGATACTATGCAAAGCTGCATAGTAAAGCTCGTTCAAGAAAAACGAGTGTACATCGAAGACATACACCTTTTGTAGTGAAGGGCAGCGAGGGTCTATAACGACGTTTACTTTTATGAGCGAATGGATAGAGCAGTGATTTATTTCGATAATGCCGCAACAACAATGACAAAACCTGAAAGGGTTACTCAAGCACTACTTTCCGCTCTTGTAAGTTTTGGGGGCGCAGGAAGAGGCGTTCATCCTGCTTCTTTGGCGGCAGGGCGTGCTGTTTTTGAGGCACGAGAGCGAATAGCTTCGCTGCTCGATGCTCCTTCTTCAAGTGCTGTTTCATTTGCCCTAAATGCCACTATGGCGCTCAATATTGCTTTACAGGGGTTGGTAAAGCCGGGCTCCACGGTTCTTACGACGGCCGCTTCGCACAATTCAGTGCTTCGCCCTTTGTTTCGCTTGCGTGACGAGCTGGGATGCAAGGTTGAAATCGTACCAATTTTGCCTGATGGCTCACTTGATTACGGGGTTTATGAGCGTATGCTTTCCAAGAGTAATTGTGCTCTTGTCGCGGTAACGCACGCTTCAAATGTTACCGGTGATGTGTACGATATTGCACGAATGGCGCGTGCTGCGCATGCATCAGGGGCACTTTTTGTTTTGGATGCCGCTCAAACCGCAGGCTCATATCCCCTTTCTATGAAAGATCTGGGAGTGGACGTCTTGTGCTTTACCGGACATAAAAGCTTATTTGGTCCGCAAGGTACGGGAGGGTTGTGTGTAAATCCTTCAGTGGAAATTCATCCTTTAGTAGAAGGGGGTTCAGGCGTGCATTCTTTTGATGAGCGCCAGCCCTCTTTTATGCCTGAAGCCCTTGAGGCAGGTACGCTTAATGCTCATGGACTTGCGGGTCTTGCGGCAGGTGTGGCGTTTTTGCAAGAGGTGGGAGTAGATAATATCCATCGTCGCTTGAGTGCTTTAACGGATCGCTTCGAGCAGGGATTGTGCACGTGTCAGGATGTAGAGATTGTGGGCGGACACAACTCTTTTGGGCGTTGTGGCATTGTTGCGGTTCGTGCAAAAGGCAAAGATTCGTCAATGCTGGCGGATAAGCTTGCTCAAGATTTTGGTATATGTACCCGTGCGGGTGCTCATTGCGCGCCACTTATGCATAAAAGTTTAAAAACTGAAGCAAGTGGGGTTGTGAGGTTTAGTTTTTCTTATTTCAATACAGAAGAGGAGATTGATCAGGGAATCAACGCTCTTCGAAGCTGTTTGGAAAATCTTTAACTATCCGATGGTATGAGAGCTAAAGCTTCAGGCGGTAGAGGAGTTAAAGCTTCAAGTGTTCTTTGTTACGGGAAAAGTAAAGAATCAGGTTTTGATTACCAAAAAGGGATAAATCGTAAGATAGCTATAACGTTCATTGGAAAAGAGGATCTCTATGAAAGAACTTGATGCACGCGGATTGCAATGTCCGAAACCTCTCATGATGGCAAAAAAGGAACTCGACGCTGGATGCGGAGAGCTAGCCGTAAAAGTTACCACGCAAGCGGCAATAACAAATCTGTCTCGTCTCGCAAAACGTATGGGGCGTGAAGTTGACGTGCGCGAGAGTGGTGAAAATGAGTGGACAGTTATTTTTTCAGTCGGTGCTGAAGGAGCTTCGGCCGAACAGAGTCTTCCCGATGTTGAGCCTTATGCGGTGTTTGTAGGTAAAGATCACGTGGGTGAGGGCGATGAAACTCTTGGCTATAGCCTTATGAAGATGGCACTCTATACCCTTGCGGAATCGGGTAAGGCTCCTCAATATCTGCTTTTCATGAATTCTGGTGTGAAGCTGGTTGCAGGAGAAGAACAGCAGATCATCGATAATGTCAGCTCGCTTGTGGCTCAGGGGACGCAGGTCTTGGTTTGCGGTACCTGCCTGGACTTTTACGGTTTAACTGACAAACTGCACGTTGGTCAGGTTTCTAATATGTATGACATTCTGGGTGCTATGCAGGAAGCTTCTAAGGTTATTAGTTTGTAAGAAAAGAGCAATGACGCTTGTAGGGAAGCGAAATTTCGTGAGGTAGTTCTTATATGGGTGCTTATATTTTTACCTTTGCTTCCAGCCATGCTGCCCTTGCGTGTGAAAAGGCATGCGATGAGCTCAATGAACACGCAGGATTGATTCCTGTTCCTTCCGGTATTCGTGCAGGATGCGGGATGGGTCTTCTGCTGTATCGAAAAAGCGATGACGAAGCTGTTGCTTTCGCGCATCTCTTGCGCGAAAAAGCTTGTGTGGCCACGCAGCTTGAAGGGGTATATGTAAAAGAAGACAACCCTTCTCAAGCTGCGTATAGATCTATAAATCTCTAGCCATCGATAAAAGAAATACTTCCTTTGTCTCCCTTAATTATTGAACCAATGCATGCAGGGAGTCTTCCTGTTCTTGCTTCGAATTCTTCTTCAAAGATTGCTGCCTTGGTAGGATCAAGCGAAACTAAAAGGCCACCTGAGGTTTGTGGATCACAGAGTATGCCCAAACGATTATCGAAGGTATCATCATCAAGATTTCCTTGTGCAATGATGCCTTCAAGGTCATCCATAATGGCAAAGGTTTTACCCGGGCGGCAGTAGGCACACGATAAATCCCAAACCCCTTCAAAGAGGGGAAGCGCATTAAAGTCAAGCTGCGCAGAACAAGCGCTTGCTTTAAGCATTTCGTGGAGGTGTCCTGCCAGTCCAAATCCTGTGACATCGGTGGCGGCATGGGCATCTGCTGCAATCATGGCCTGGCTTGCAGCAGCGTTCAGTTCTTTCATTGAATCAATCGCTTCTCTCATATCGCGTTCACAGATATGAGAGATGTTAAGTGCCGCGCTTAAAATGCCTGTTCCTAGTGGCTTGGTAAGGTAGAGTACATCTCCGATTTGAGCTCCCTTGTTTTTGATAAGGCGGTTTGGGTCGACGCTACCAAATACACAGAGTCCATATTTCGGCTCAGGATCATCAATCGTATGTCCTCCTGAAACAAAAGCACCTGCCTCATGCACCTTATCGGCGCCACCTTCTAGGATAGAAGAGGCAACTTTAGGGCCGAGCCCTGCGTCAAGTGCCAACAAATTGAGTGCTATGTGAGGTTGTGCTCCCATTGCAAAAATATCAGACAGAGCATTTGCTGCTGCGATACAGCCAAATTCGTAGGGGTCATCTACGATAGGGGTAAAGAAATCAACCGTTAATACCGCAGCAGTTGAATCGTTAATTTTCCAAACAGCTGCGTCGTCACTGGTTTCGTATCCAAGCAAGAGCCGACTATCAAGCGGAAATGCTCCCGTCTTGTTAAAAGAAGAAAGTATGTCTCTGAGATCTCCCGGACCCCACTTCGCTGCTCAACCACCTTTAGAGGTGAGTTGTGTTAAGCGTATGCGCTCAAGCTCGGTTGAGTGAGCTTGAGCGCAGGAGTGAGTAAGGTCACACGAAGAAGCTTGTGCTTTTGGGGAGGTATCAGAAGTGCTGTTCGTTACAGAAAAGGCAGATAAAGAGTCACTATGGCAGCTAGAGGTGTTTGCCTGAGAGATAGAGGTATCCATCTGAGAGCTGGAGGTATCCATCTGAGAGCTGGAGGTGCCCCAATCTTTCTTGTTTGATGTATGTGAATTGCCTTCACATTCGAAGAATGGCATAGTTCTTCCTCCAATCTGTTGAGGGCAGTATATCAGCTCTGAGAACAAAACTATATTGGAGTATTTGTTGCGTTTCTGAAACAGTATGTGAGTGGATCAGCATTTATCCTTACGATTTTAGTAAGGGTGGGTATACGCGATAAATATTCTCGGTAAAGAATAAATTGCGATCAAATACCGTTCGTCGAAAGAATTATAAAGCGGTAAATACTTACGGGGAATTATACAGAGGGGATCACGATACACTCAATCTAGCGGAAGTGCGCTTTGTGTCTAAAAGCGCAGAAACAAGACAAGAAGGAAGGAGAGTGGAAATGGAACTGTCGCGTCGTAGCTTTTTGAAGGCCGCAGGTGCGGTTTTCGCTACCAGTATGGCTTACGAGTTCATGTCTCCCTCACCGCTGTTGGCGGTTGAATCCTCTTCTGAATGGAAGCTTGTCAACACGGAAGAATATACGAATATTTGTTGCTACTGCGCTGGCGGTTGCGGTTCGGTGTGTTCTGTTCGTGATGGTGAGCTTATCAATGTGGAAGGCGATCCTGACCATCCAATCAATCAAGGCGGTTTGTGCCCGAAGGGCGCAACAATGTTCCAGCTTCGTAACATTGTTGATCCCGCGACGAATGAGATCATTAAAAACCC
>USIG01000082.1 GCA_900554685.1 uncultured Cryptobacterium sp. | reverse complement strand
TGGCTTATTCTCTGGTATTCCGTCACCATGACAAGACTCTGGAAGAGAGCGAGATCACAGCAGCAATGAAGAAGATCTTAAATGGTCTGGAACAGCACGGAGAGGTCCTTTACGCACTTCTTCAAGAGCTTTAGCAAGTCCACTATACGATGCATTCGATTTAGGAGCGAGTGCCATATAAACTGCGGCTTGAGCCAAGTTTATACGACATTCAGGATAGCCAATTACTTCAGCTGCCTTAAAAGCAGCTTCACCTATCAACACGGCTTGAGGATCAGCGTTGCCAACATCTTCAGCAGCAAAAATAAAAATACGGCGCGCAATGAACTTGGGATCTTCCCCTCCGTCAATCATACGTGCAAGCCAATAAAGCGCAGCATCAGGATCCGATCCGCGCATCGACTTGATAAAAGCCGAAATCACGTCATAGTGCATATCCTGATTTTTATCATAAGGAAGCGGACGATGCGGCTGAGCTTTCTGTACCATTTCATCGGTGATCTCAGAGCACTCTTGCGCTTTTGCTAAATCAGCACAAAGGGAAAGCGTATTAAGAGCGCTGCGCGCATCGCCGCCTGAAAGGATCAGGAGGGCCTCTTTAGCAGAATCACTCAAAGTAAATTCACCGTGTAAGCCATCTTCACTGGTCAATGCATGATCGATAATACGGGATAGCGCCTTATCATCGAGACGGTGCAATTCAACAACACGAGAGCGAGAAATAAGAGCTGAATTCACTTCAAAAAAAGGATTTTCGGTAGTGGCACCGATAAGTACCACCACACCATCTTCAACTGCATGCAAAAGCGCATCCTGTTGCGCGCGATTAAATCGGTGAATCTCATCGACAAATAAAATGGTACGAATTCCAAGATTAAGCAAACGTTTATCCGCTTCGCTAATTTCCCGTCGCAGATCAGAGACAGTACCACCGATTGCAGAAACCTCAACAAAATGAGCATGGGTAGTCTCTGCAATTACGTGAGCAAGCGATGTTTTGCCCGTACCTGCCGGACCATACAGAATAACCGATGACAAAGTGTCATTTTCAATAGCGCTTCTTAACCACGTGCCCTTCCCCACAGCCTCTTCCTGACCAATAAGATCATCTAAAACCTGAGGACGCATACGGACCGCCAGTGGTGCATGAGCTTTCCGCGTCTTGTTCTCAATCTCGCTGAATAACGTATCCATGGCTTACATCGATTCTTCTTACTGATATTCGTTCAAATCTTTTAGCTGTCGTAACAATGCCTTTAGCTCTTAGGACGACAACTATAGGCTTGGTAAAGTGAGGTTTCCAAATATCCAAGTTGGTTTTCCTCAAACTCATAGTATTGAATCTGAGGCTCGTCGGGATTGAGAGCATCTGGTTGCTCTACGCGCACAAAACGTGCCTCAACTTTTCTAAACCCCTGCTTTAACAAAGCATAAGCATAACATTGTGCCTGCATAAGATGCTTTTCAAAGAGAACAGAGGCTGTCTCGGTTACCATACCGCCTGTTTTATAGTCAAGCAAATAGGCAATTTTCTTATCGCTTGGCTGCTGCACAATATCTTCAAGGGGAAAATCACACGCAAGAGCATCTATCTCACCTTCGAGGTAGATATTCTTTTCAGGACCAAACGTGACCATAAAAGGAACTTCAGCAAAGCGATAGGCGTGAGAGGCAAAGTCTTGTGCACAATCGCTTCCAAACCATAAAGAACATGCTCTGTTGAGCCGTAGTGCTTGTTCTGAAGAAAGGTTATAAAGTGCCGTTTGCGCTGCGATTGTTTCTGAATCAGGTATGCAAAGCAGTTTTGAGGAGGCCCTATCGATTGCGCGCTGCGCCAATCGGTGGAAAGCACTTCCAAGCGCGGTAGCATCATCTGACAACGAAAGGGACACATCAAAGAGTGGCTTGTCAGCACTTTTATGATCGAGGGGCAAAAGATCTTCAGTGCTTTTATCATCTTTACCCATCAAAGCAGATAAACCTTGCTCGGTAGAAGCCTGTTCAGCAAAAGAAACAGGTAAACCTTGCTCAATAAGGCTTTCCTTTTCTAAAACTTCATGAGAAGTATGCTCTGTGCTCAAGGAAGAATACGAGCAAACCTCGTCGTGTTGCCTTGAAAGTGGCAGAGCAAAAGGAGCAGGCTGAGGAGGAAAGCCGGGTATAAGAAATGCTTTAGAACCCCCAGAAGCGGTATTGAGCTCTTTTAAGCGAAGGAGTCGCTGCTGCTGGAATGTTAGCTTTTCCTCGCCATTTTCCCCGATAAAAAACGATTTAAGCTCTGCTGAACTTGCAGATGACTGATACATATCCGCATACAAGCCAAGTGAATAAAACGATTCAAGAGGATGATTCTGCTCAAACTGATCATCAACCACCTGAAATTCAAGCGCCAAAGGTGCAGAGCCGCCATATTCAAAATATTGTCTAGGAGCACTTGAGGAAGGAGTCCACTTTAAGGCGGAATACAAATCTTCCAACACACCTTTGCCTGTATAGTCAGGCTCCTTTTTGCCTCGATACGCTATTCCCAAGAAAAGCGATTTACTAGCCCTGGTAAGCGCCACATAAAGCAATCGGCGCGCTTCAGATAGTTCTTGAGCTGCCATGAAAGCTTCCAATGCGCGAGACTTATCACACAAGGATGCGTTTACAACTTCATGGGCACTACCCTCATACGGATCAAGATAGTCTTTCAGCGCCTTTATAGTCGAACGAGAAGAATCGAGAACCTGAGGCTTAACAAAGGCATAGGTTGTTCCGTTGATGTTTTCAGCAAGCAAATTCTCTGATTGAGAATCAAGCCGAATCTCCGCAACAGCCACATGAGGAAATTCCAAGCCTTTACTTGCGTGGATCGTCATAATCTCAATGAAATTAGATGAAGAACTTGAAAGAGTTCCCGGGGAAAGCTTAAGTGTTTGACAATCTTCAATAAAACGCTGAACGGTTCGCTCCAATCCCAAACCAAGAGCCTGAATGCTTTCTATCATACGAAGCGCTTTATAAAGGTTCCCAACTATAGCCTGTGCTTCAGCGGAATGCTCATTATCTAAGCGAATATACCAACCACTCGAGCGCAAAAGTTCCTGCACTCCCGCCGCAAGCCCCTCGCCTAAGACAACATCACGGGCAGACTTGAGGCAACCCCACGCAAAATCGAGCGCATCTTTTTCATCTTCGGTTAAATCCCATAATCCACATTCGCGTTTAAGCGCCAAAAACCCTTCGCTTAAGCTCCTTCTATGAGCAATCCCCTCTCGATCATAGCGAGTTGCCAAACACAAAAGACCTTCATCGCTTATCGCAAAAAGAGGAGATGAAAGCACCTGATAGAGGGCTTCATCATTGAGAGGATTGGAAAAATACTGCACGATTGCCTTGAGTAAAGTCACCTCATACGAATCAGCAAAAGTTGATCCTCCTGACACCAAACACTCAAAACCCATATCTCGAAGCGCTTGGGCATATATATCAACATTGCTCATACTTCCCAAAAGAAGCGTCATCTCACTTGGTGAAACCCCCGCATCGAAAAGCTCCGCAAAATATTGAGCAATGCGTCGAGCGCAAGCCTGGCGACCGCCCTTCACACCAAGACCATCGCTAGGACAGTCATAAAGGGAAACTGATATGCGGGGACGGTTCTCAAAGACAGGATCAACCGATGCATTGACCGCACCTTTTGGCTGAAGAGATAAGAATCTTTGCCCAAAAACCTGATCCTGAGAAAAAATAGTGTCAACAAACGACAAAATATCAGCATGGCTTCGGAAATTGTCAGGTAAATTTATAAACTGGGGTTGCTCGGTATCAGCTTGAAGCATTTCCTGATAAGCGTAAAACACCGCCACGTCTGCCCCGCGGAAGCGATATATACTTTGCTGCGCATCACCTACCGTGCAGACGTTAGAAAAACCAGGGTTGGCAATACGGGAAAGTATTGCAACCTGCAATTCATCGGTATCCTGAAATTCGTCAATCATAATCATGCGAAATTGCTCTTGATAAGCTCGTGCTACATCAGGATGCGAAACCAGCGCCTCATAGGCCCTTCGCAACAGATCAACGTTATCAAGCCTGCTTGGACCCTTTGCCTCTTGAAAAGCCACATAAACCCGTTTTGCTATAAGCGTCAAAAAACGAAGCTCTAATGCACTCATAGCGGATTCGAAAACACTGGCAATATGAGCATACGCTTGCCGATAATCACTAAAAAACGAAGGATCGCCCTCTTTTACTCGATACTTAGGAGTTGTTTTAGGGAATTCAAAAAGCACCGACGCATAAGAGGTAGGATCAAAAGAAGGGTCGCTAAATGAATCAGCTATCCCTCTTTGAAGGTAGTCCGTTGCCTTTTCAAGAGCTGCTTCGCATGCCTGCAGATGCTTATCATCGGTTTTTGTCGGCTTTGAAAGCGCTGATGATACTGTAATAAATTCCTTTGCAAGCTCAATCATACTGCGCATAAGCTCTGAAGGATTCCCTTCTACAGGCGGTATGTAAAGAGAATCAAAACCTGCAGGAACCGCAAGGGCTTTATTGGAAAGAGTTGCAACGTAAGATTGAATACTTTTATCGTTTTTTCCCTTAGAGGTTACGCCAACCGAATGAATATAGTCCTTAAGCAGCTTATCGTCCGATTGATCAATCTCAAAAATAACCTGATCAAAGGCTAAGTCTTTCAGACGGTTTGCATCGGTTTCTGAAAGCACCTCAAAACAGGGGTCAATACCAAGCTCAAGCGCATGTTCTCGCAGCATACGCGAGCACATTCCATGAATGGTTGAAATCCAAGCATCATCGACTTTAAGCGCCTCAGTGGTTAAACCCAGTTCTAGCAGTTTTTGCTTAATGCGTGATTTTAGTTCTGCTGCCGCTTTTTTCGTAAAGGTAATAGCGAGCACCTGATCAATACTTGAAGCAAAAGCCGAATCATCCATCGTTGGTTCAGTGAGAGCATAGGCAATTCGCTGTGTCAGTGTAAACGTTTTGCCACTTCCTGCGCCTGCTGAAACCATCAAAGGCTTATCAAGCGTTGTGATAATTTTGCGCTGTCCTGGTGTACAGGTATCTAAATTCACGAAAGCCTCCTAGGACAGGTCAGAACAGGACAATAGGTGCATGAATCGGCACAGAGGGGCCGCTGCTCAATAACGCCTCTCTTCATTTCTTCTAAACGATCAAAAACCGCCTCTTCCACCAAGGAAAGATATTGATCAAAGTTACCTTTTACCGCTGAAGCACTTCTCGCAAAACCAGCCAGATTCAAAAAAGCATCATCGTATGATCCTGCAACTGAATGAACGTTTTCTTGTGCACGATAACTTAAATACAGAGCACCTACCGCTCGCTCCGGCAGTATCTTTTTAAGGGCCTGAGCATAAATAAGCGTCTGAATTTTATGAGGAAGCACAAAATCGTCTGCTGCATCAGGATCATAGCCCGCATCGTGACCATAGATCCCACCTTTATAATCGATAACAACCAGCTGCCCAGTAGCCGGATTAGTATCGATGCGATCTATTCTGCCACGAATGATGACCCCGGCATATTTGCAGAAATTTTCAGGACGAATTTCAAACTCTCCGTAGGTAGGAGAAAACTCTGGCAGCAAATGCGACTGAACAACAATATTTTTCAAAAGCACTTGCTTTAATTTATGAGCCTGTGCTTTTTCAAGAGAAGTTAAGGGTACGTAGCGTGTCGAAGGAAGTTCTCTTTGAAGAGCAAGTTGCTCATCAAACACCTCGGAAAAACACTTACGAGCTTGTTTGAGGTTTTCTTTTGTTAAGCGTGTCTGACCGACAAGCGTTGGAAGTTTTTTGTAAAAGTGCTCAAATACCCCATGAACAAAGGTCCCTTGTTCTAAGGGTCCTAGCTGTTCATCAGGTGATTCGGGACGAAGTCGGTAAGAAACAAACCACAAATAAGGACAATTAATATAGGCTTCTATTGCAGAAGGAGACAATATAAGTTCTTCTTGTTCGTAAGAACCTATTCGAGACAAGAACAAATCATGCCTGAGTGGTTGCTGCCAAGAAGGAACACCTGTAGGGTCAAGTTCAGCATCAACGGGCGAAGCTAGCACGCCTTGCGTTGTGCCAATAAGAGACAAAGGTTTTTTAGACTTGTAGGAGCTGTTTGCATTCCAATCATAAGAAGCCTCATCGCGAACAACAGTATTGCCCCCGCGCGCAAAAAGAGGCGCTAAAGCTCTTCTGTCAAGCTCTTCATCAGCTTCAAGATAGCATGAGAAAAACTCCTCCCAAACAAACGAAGGATAAATATCTTCATCTTCGCCCGAATTCAAAATACGCTCGCAATAAAACTTTTGTGTAGCAAGGGATTTGACCTGCTCAAACCATTGCCGCCTTGATTGGAGGACCGTGCAGCGAGATTCAATTTTCATTTTCTTTTCAAGAGTTGAAAGCGCATCGTGACGTTCTTGAGCGGAATAGGATCGACTGTCCAAATCACAAACTATAACCTGATCAAACGATTGCCCAAAAAAGTTCTGTACACTGTTTGAATCCGCTATGATAACCCTTCGTGTACTTTGAT
This sequence comes from uncultured Cryptobacterium sp., assembly GCA_900554685.1. Taxonomy (GTDB): domain Bacteria; phylum Actinomycetota; class Coriobacteriia; order Coriobacteriales; family Eggerthellaceae; genus Anaerotardibacter. The sequence goes on along the minus strand of USIG01000082.1, from coordinate 1,073 downwards.
CAGAAAAGCGCTTTGGCTGATCGCTTTGGAGCATTTGATCAGCACGCTGTGAGAGTTCTGCACTGGGCTTGGTAGCATGCGCTGTATCTCCCGATACCGCAATACAACGTGAACAATCGATTGTAATACCTTCAAGAGCGAAATCAAATTCTCCCGGTTGACTTTGCCACGTTCGTGCCTGCTCGTAGACAGAACGCAACGCAGTGATAGCACTTCCCTGTTCGCTTCTATAGGCAGGATCCTTACCAGGAATATCAGCTGCCACATCATAGAAATAATCGAGGACAAGCGAGGCGTCACTATCCTGAAAAAGCTCCTCAAACATATCAAAGTGCGGTGAAATCAAGCGAATCATAGCGTGAGCTTCTTCGTAGGAGAAAAGCCGATCTCCATGGATTGCCGAAACTATTTGAGCAGCCTGCAGCGGCTCAACCCCTGAAAAAGGAGAAGTTACATAATCGAGAAGCGCTCCTACCTCATGAGAATCATCCAGAAGAAATGTTTTGAGCGCATTGAAACAACGGCCAAAATCGGTTTCAGCAAAGGGAATGGACGTACTAAGCTCGCATGAGATACGCGTATTGGTTGCCGCATAATTTTCTTTTTGAGAAGAAATCCCTCGTGTTACATATTCAAACAACGCTGTTGGATCGCAAGACACAATCAAAACATCGCCACTGGACAAAGAAGAAACTTCAAGATCGAGTATCTCTTGAATCGTTTGAAGAATAAGGGCATTCTGCGCAGAAGGGCCCGTAGCAAGAAGCGCTATAGGTTGGACACAAGGAGCAGTCTTTGTAATTTGAACCGGAGAGGCAAGTGCCTCCATGCTCTGTGGATCGACCTGATCGAAAAATCTTTGAAAGCAAAGCGGAATATCTCTGAGATGTTCCAGGTTAAACTCGAAGGGCAAATCAAGAGAAGAAAGCCTAGCAAGGGCATCACCTTGCTCGATAAGGTTACGTTTCTTTAAAAGATTGCGATACGGCTCAATTAAAGAAAACAGCTGGTTTTCTGCTTCCGAAAAAGCTGAAGGGTTATCTTGTGCTCTTACCAACTCAGCAGAGCCTACA
>USIG01000081.1 GCA_900554685.1 uncultured Cryptobacterium sp. | reverse complement strand
GCCATAGGGCTCCCCTTTCAGATGTGTTATAGATCAGTGCGTCATGTAAACGCACAAACGAAACATGACTTCCTCATTCTAACATGCAAAAGAAATTGACAATGCATATCGATCAACTTTGTATGTGTACGGTGTTTAAAATGAAACAAACTATACAATTTTTTGATTGTTCACTGCTTTTTCGGCTTGCCCGAAACTTCACGAGCCATCTGCTCAATTCGGCGAACACGATGATAGATCGCAGATTTTGAAAGCGGTGGATTGGCTTTCTGGCCCAATTCTTTAAGCGTTGCTTCTGGATAGCGAACGCGAAGTTGAATATATTCCTGCAAGCCGCGTGGAAGAGATTTTATATCCCTGTGATCAAGCAACGTCCTAATAGCGGCCACCTGTTCAACAGAGGCCTCTGCAGTTTTAGCCTGGTTGGCAATTTCAGCATTGACGCGACGATTTACCTCATTGCGAACACTTTTTATTACACGCTCATTTTCCATCTTGAGCGCACTTTGATGGGCACCAACAAAAGCCAAAAATGACGAAATAGCTGCACCACTTTTCAAATATACGGTATAGCTATTGCGACGCTCAACAATCTTTGCATGGATGTCTTTCGTTGCCAGTAAATCAACAATATCGTTTGCCATTGTTTGCGATTCTACCGTCAATTCAAAATGAAAATCGCCTCGAGGATTTGAAATAAAGCCACTGCCCAGAAAAACCCCTCGTAAATAGGCAGAAGCGCAACATGATTTTTGGACAAGCTTCGGATCAATTCCGCGCATAAGACCCTCTTTGCCAGTGATGCCTAAATCCAAAAGCGCTTCAGCTAAACGAGGCTGAGTGGGAACCTCGATAAGCCAGTTCGGAGTTTTATGAAGAACGCTTCTGCGCATAGTCAAATCGGTCTTTAGCGCATAGCGAGCATGAAGAGTACGGATGATAAAGCGTGCTACCTGGGGCACGTCGGTAGATATTTCCAAACGAAATTTCCCCGGTCCATTAAAAAAGATGGACCCCTCTATTCTGATCAGAGCAGCAAGTGTTGCCGCATCACAATGAGAGCAGGTAGGCTCTACGCGAGATAATTCCTCTTTTACCTCTGCGGTGAACGACAAAGCTTAAACACCCCCATAAAAGCATCCGCTAATGCAGCGGGATCATGCCATGTTGGACGAAGCGGATCTTTCATATCGCGCAGAAGAACAACAGGTCCTTGTGCTTGAATAGCCTCAATATCTTCCTGAGTGATTTTGACTGACCTAATTTTTGCCTGAGCGGGTAAGTTTTTCCCATCGCGCATTTCACTCATTGCGCGTTCCTGAGAAGCAGAACCTGCAACAGCTTCAAAGGCACCCGTGCTAAAGCGCGATTTCTTTGGCTTACCCGAACTGTGTATTAGGACATAATCAAGCTTGCCACGCATACCATGACGAAGAAGTGCTTCTACATGTTCACGAGCAGAAAGCCCCCACGTTTCACCCTGTTGATCAGCTAAACTGCACACAAATACGCTTCGAGCTTTTGACTGAGCTATAGCATCCACAATGCCTGGAACAAGCAAATTAGGAATAATGGAGGTAAAAAGTGACCCTGGCCCTAACACAATAATATCTGCCTGACGAATAGCACGAATGGCCTCCATGTAAGGAAGGCATTCTTCAGGAGATTCAAGCCAAACTTGTTCAAGGGCAGTTGAAGAATGGGACGCGAGCGCTTGCCCACGTAAAACCCGTCCATCAAGCGTTCGAGCACAAAGCGTAACATTGTTTAGGGTGGAAGGATACACATGTCCTCGAGCACCGAGCAGCTGCCCACAAATTTTTATAGCCTCAGGAAAAGAACCTGTTGCGTTCTCTAGTGCTGAGAGCATCAAATTTCCCAGTGTGTGATTGCGCGCAAAATCAAAACGATACTTAAAGGCTTTCGTAAGAGGATCATCGGGATTAGAAGCAAATGCAGCCAAGCATTTTCTTACATCACCGGGAGGAGTAACGTGAGCTTCTTCACGCAAAATACCGGTTGATCCCCCATCGTCAGCCATTGCGACCACCGCTGAAGTCTGTACTCCTAGCGCTAAAAGGGTTCGAATCGAAACGGGAGCTCCCGTGCCACCACCGATAACAACAGCTTTTAGCTGCGTAGGATCAACGCAATCCTTTCGATGAACTATATGCTCTTTAAGAGAGCCAATGGCTCTAAACGCTTGAGTTGATGAGGGATCAAGCGTAAAGCCGTTTTGTGAACGATCATTTCTTGAAAACGCGCTCATTTCGTTGCCCCTTTGCTCGTATCTGCAAGAGCAATATCGCGATGATAAGCGCGTACGTTATATCCTTGATCTCTTAAAAGCGCGGCAGTTTTTTCAGCCAATACAACACTTCTATGCTGGCCCCCTGTGCAACCCACACCAATAGCCAAATGCTGCTTTCCTTCAGCAACATAACCAGGCATAACGCAGCTCAAAAGATTTTCCCAAGCCTCTAAGAACTTGGTGGTTTCTTCCCGTCCAAGCACGTAGTCGCTTACTGGTTTATCAAGACCGGTAAGCCCACGAAGTTCTGGAATATAAAAAGGATTGGGTAAGAAACGAACATCTATAACGATATCGGCATCAAGAGGGGCACCATGCTTAAAGCCAAAGGAGTACACCACCACATTCATGCCGTCTTTATCAGTTTCTTTTGAGTAGATCGAACGCAACACTTCACGTAACTCACGCGGTTTCATATCGCTGGTATCAATATAGGAATGCGCAACGTCACGAAGTTCCTGGGTTAATTTGCGTTCATAGGCAATCGCCTGCGCAATAGAGCGTGAATTATTCACACATAACGGGTGACGGCGACGTGACGCCTTATAACGCGCAATAAGAACCTCGTCACGGGCATCAAGGAATATGATGCGAAACGTAATGCCTGCTGCCTCTACGTTGGCTAACTCTCCTACAAGCTGTTTGAAATACTCGCGATTTCGCGCATCGCAGACAATAGCAAGCTTGCGGCCAATCTCACTATGACCGGGCAAGCTAGCTAAACTGATCATATTCATAATCAAAGAAGGTGGCAGGTTATCGATGCAAAAATACCCCAAGTCCTCGAAGGTATGCATAGCTTCAGTACGACCTGCGCCACTCATTCCTGTGATAATTACAACATCGGGACCTTGATTGGTTGACACTTCCTGATTGTTTTCGGCCGATTCGGCATGCTGTGTATCTGCCATTGCCACTCCCTCAGTCTTTGACTGGTTCGCACTCTCACGTTTTGGAACCAGGCTTATTCCTCTAAAGGTATTACCTCTGTCTACCACTACCAGCACTACGATATCTCATCGCAATACATCCTCATTATCGCGTAAAACACCGTATGCGTAACGCTACTTAGACGAGCTTTTAGCATCCTTTTTACCATTATATTGCCTCAGCACCGCATACACATCTTCAGCAACCTGATTAGGAATAACTCCACTTTGCTTAATTTCCTCTAACGTAGCCGATCTTAACGCACTAAAAGAACCAAAAGCCTTGAGAAGCGCTTTTTTGCGTTTAGGACCCATGCCGACCACTTCATCTAAGATGCTTGTAGTCATAGCTTTGCCACGAAGCTCGCGATGAAACGTAATGGCGAACCGATGAGCTTCGTCGCGGACCTGCTTTACCAGGTATAAGCTAGGACTACCGCTTGGTAAGACAACAGGTCCACTCTCCTGCCAAGGAACAAACAATTCTTCGTCTCGCTTCGCAAGACCACAAACCGGAATATCGCCCGCACCCAATTCTTCAAGCTGCTTAATAGCTGCACTCAGCTGAGGTTTACCGCCATCTACAATAATGAGATCGGGTTTTTTCCCAAAACGTTCATCCTGAAGACGCTCAGAACAATACCGACGCGCAAACACTTCACTCATCATGGCAAAATCGTTTGCTTCTTCACTTTCCATACGAATCTTAAAACGACGATATTGGCTTTTATCAGGTCTTCCATTAGTAAACACCACCATTGATGCAACCGAATAACGCCCATGAATCGTAGAGATATCGAAGCATTCAATTCGCAGTGGCGGCGCATCAAGAGCAAGCGCGCTTTCCAATTGCAGAAGAGCCGCATTGATACGCTCATCATCATAGCTGCTTCGTGCTTTATAGCGCATTAACACATGGCGGGCATTTTTGTTTGCCATAGCCATAAGCGCATTTTTTTCACCGCGTTGTGGCACCGTAAAATGAACTTTTGCCCCATGAGCGCTTGCCAGCTTTTCAGTGAGCCAAGACTCAATAACTTCGGCATCTTCAGGAACCTGCTCAACAATAAGTTCATGAGGAATGGACTCAGTTGAATCATAGTAGCGAAGCACAAACATACGCAGCAATTCAGCCTCAGGAATATCTTTTCCCTTATTAAAAATAAATTCATTCGTGTTGACGATGCGTCCTTCGCGAAGAATTAAAACGGTAATACCTGCAATCGTTTCCTCGCGATAAATTCCAATAACATCAGCATAAAGACGATGCGTTGAAACCGCGTGCTGAGTATCGGAAAGCGATTTAATTGTATCGATACGACCCTTAATTCGCCCTGCACGCTCAAAATCAAGCTCTTCGGCAGCTTGGCGCATCTCATTCGATAATTCCTCAACAAATTCCGAATGATGCCCAGACAAAAACCGTTCAACCCGCTGCACCTGCTCCTGATATTGCTCAGGTCCCATTTCCCCGCAACACACACCAGGGCCTAGTCCAACATGCGCATCAAAACAAGGACGTGAAGATAACTCCAGATCTTCATAGGAGCTTTGCTCTAAACGACGTGTTAGCCGACGCCATTCTGCACACGATGCTGCGCAGATAGGCACAACACGACGCACAATATCAACGAGCTCGCGAGCCGCGCGACTGTCGGTATACGGACCAAAATAGCGTGTTTGAGCCTTATGGGTCTCACGCGTGTACTTGATTGCGGGAAACACATCGCCTTTAGTAAGCGCGATAAAAGGATAGCTTTTATCGTCTTTAAAGTCCGCGTTGAAGTAAGGAGAATACTGCTTAATTAAATTACGCTCGAGAACTAAACTTTCATGCTCATTTGCAGTAACAACATATTCAAATGAGTCAATCTGCGAAACAAGCAAAGGTATTTTTTCGCGACTGTCTTGAAAATTGACATATTGGCGCATGCGGGCGCGCAATTGTTTTGCTTTGCCCACATAAATTACTTCGCCTTCAGCATTCTTCCAAAGATATACCCCTGGTTCCGTCGGAACGCTTGAAAGCTGATTTTTTATCTCTTGAAGTTTAGCGGCATTCATGGTTGCGCTACCCTACGCCTTCCCTGTTTTTCGTTTTGTGTTTAAGCCGCCTTAGACCTATACCTGATCTTCTACATCCATCAGCATAAGCATTGTATTATCACTGAGCTCTTTGGCCTGTGTACGGGTCAAATCACCTGAGGCATAAAAGTCTTGAATAACCTCAAGCTCAAGCTGCAAACCACGGCGTTGGATATCGCCGGTACTTACCATAACGTTTTCAACAGCTTCAGAGGTAACGGTAGCATCGGTAGACTCCTCTAAAACTGCCAATGAACGTTCGTGACGAATAAGCAAACGAGCTACTTCATCACTGGGATAATCAGGATTATCAACCAAGGAATGAAGGTACTCTACAGCATATTGTTCGCTCAAAACACGGGCTTTATCGATGGCCGCTTTGTCCTCATCACGACTAAACGGCAGCGAGCTTAAAATTCCGTGTTTAATAAGCGACATGAGATTTCGCAAGCGACCTAAACTGTATTTTGCAAAAAGCGAACTACCCTTTTCACGCGCAAGAAGCTTTTTATGTCGTGAAAGGGTATCGATAACACGGTATACCGCATACGGTTCAATCTCTTTACGCTTTGCCGCCTCAATAAGTTCTTGGGCCTGATGTTCAATAACCTCAATGGTTAAGGCAGGCGATGGCGGAGTGTCCTCTAACGTATTGCTCCTTGAGCGAATGCTTCGTATGCGCTGGTTATACGATTTAATCACTTGCTTTATTTCGCGATCGTTTTCATCAGTTGAGTCCGCCATCAATCGCTCGATAACAGTACGAAGAATCTCAATGCGTGTACGTTCGTAATCAGCTACTTCATCCTCGTCAACTTCCTTTTCGTTTTTAGGAGCCAAAATAGGCAGCAAGAAATTCGCTAGGAGCAACGTGCAAACAATAACGCCCGATGCAAGGAAGATAATGAGAGAGCGCTGAGGAAATGGCTCGCCCGAACCAACGAGAAAAGGAATTGAAAACGCAATTGATAAGGTAATTGCTCCTTTTGGTCCACCTATAGTGGTAATCAAAGCATCTTTGACGGTCTTTTTATTGAACTTATCACGCTTTCCTGTCAAGGGGTTCCTAAACAGACGCGACATCAAAAGAGCCCATATGAAGCGAAGCCCCACGATCAAGCCGGTCAGTATTAGCACATAGCCAATCAGGTCAATATTGTCGATATAGACATCATCCCAGGTTGACTGCATTGCGTTGGGAAGCTGAATACCCAAAAGAACAAATACGATGCCATTTAAGGTAAAGCTAACCACTTTCCACACACTGGAAAGAGCGATATTGAGACGAGAGTAATAAGGCGAAATGCGTTGATCGCGCAAAAGCGACCAAACAATGCCGCAAGCAACTACTCCTAAAATGCCTGAAACATGGAATGTTTCTGCGATAAGGTAAACGATAAAAGGCATGGAAACTTCGAGAAAGACATGAAACGTGATATTCTCCAAGCCCAAATCGCGAACACGATGAGCAAGAAAAGAAAACACCAGAGCCAGAAGAATACCAAGCCCTATTCCCCCAAAGAAGGTGAAAACAAAAGACGCTGCTGCATCGGTTAAAGAGAAGAATCCTGTAACGGCAGCGGCAATAGCAAACTGAAACGACACAACACCAGAAGCGTCGTTAATAAGCGCCTCACCTTGCAAAATTGCGTTTTCCCTCTTCCCTACCTGTGCTTCACGCTTAAGAGCAGCAACAGCAACTGCATCCGTTGGACCAAGAGCAGCGCCAAGCGCAAAAGCAGCCGCTAAAGGAATAGAGGGCACAAGCCAATGAAGAACAAAGCCTACGCAAAGAACAATGAGAAGAACCAAGCCTATAGCGTAAGAGACAATAATCCCTTTGTTATCCCACAAGCTTTTTTTATTTGACTCAATAGAATCATGAAACAGCAAAGGAGCAATAAAGAGAATAAGGAAGAGCTCAGGGTCAATAGAAACATGGATGGGAGAAATTGCAAGAAGCGCAATAATGACACCTAATCCAATTTGAATCAAAGGCGATGAAATGCGTGGTACGACCTGATCGAGCACCGAAGAGAGCAAAACCGCAACCATCAACAACAAAATGAGCTCAAATGCTTCCACTAATCAGGCTCCTTACTATAAACAGGCAGCCATACCATGGTAGACATCCAAACAAAGAAGAAGCATGACATAAACAAAGTTCTTCACGCTTACTTAAATACCGCTACGCTCTCTAACCGCCTTAGGCACACACTTTTCAACAAATATATTACAAGGAAAATGCTTCTTGTTTAGCAACATTTGTTCACTAACTATCACATTTTCATAACTTCATGTAGTAAAACCATTCATTGCAATAAAAAACCCTCAGATGCTTATGCATCCAAGGGTGAACTCTCAATGGTGGACCGTCGGGGACTCGAACCCCGGACC
>USIG01000080.1 GCA_900554685.1 uncultured Cryptobacterium sp. | reverse complement strand
AGGCAAACTCGCCTCATAAAAGCCCGACTTTATGTCGGGCTTTTTTAGTGGCACGTATACTGTTTTCTATTTCGGGAGTTTTCTTGCGTTCTCTAGCTCTACAATGAATTCATTACGGGGGAGAAAGGGGAATGTAATGACATACGAGACCATTTTGAGCGAAGAGCGCGATGGTGTTCTTCTTATAACCTTCAATCGTCCTCAAGCACGAAACGCCATGAGTTCGCGCATGATGGAGGAATTTTCAAGCGAGCTGGAACGCTGGGACAACGATCCTCGTTTACGTTGCTGCATCATCACCAACACGGGTACTTGTTTTTGCGCGGGTGCAGATTTAAAAGAGCTTGCCGCAGGTACCTATCACTTACCTCAAGGTAAGGAAAACTGGGGGCTTCTTGGCATGTCGAAGCATCGCTTCAAGAAACCTCTTATTGCCGCAGTCAACGGGGTATGCGTCGGCGGCGGCCTTGGATTAGTTCTAGCCTGCGATATCGCCCTTGCAAGCACCCATTCGGTCTTTGGGCTTCCCGAAGCACGCCATGGTCGCGCTTCAACAGGCGATGGTGCCATCTTGCGCCTTATGCAGCAAATTCCTCAAAAATACGCAGCTGAACTTATTCTAGTAGGCGACAACATCGATGCTCAAAAAGCATACGAATGGGGACTCATAAGCCGCCTCGTAGACGAAGAAGACCTTCTTCCAACCGCCTTTAAGCTTGCTGAAGGCATTGTTAAAAGCGCTCCAAAAGCTATTGAGTATTCCAAGGCTGCTATGAAAGAAGCTGCTGCTTGCGATGATGAATTTCCAGGTGCCGGTTGGAGCATTATGGATTACTACCAAGAGCTTGTTAACGCCACCGAAGATTCCCTTGAGGGCCCAAAGGCATTTGCCGAAAAGCGAGAACCTCATTGGAAGGGTTGCTAATAACAAGGGTGTCAGCTGGCAGCTAATCCGTAAAGCTTTAGCATGCTTTCGTCCGTGCCGCCGCTTCTTCTGCGGCACGCGCTGCTGCCATCTGTGCTGCCTCTTCTGCATTAGCGGGATATAACCCATAACTGGGCTGCAACACGCTTTCTGGCATGGGTGCTCCCGCATAGCAACAAACTGAACCATCCGCATCAAACGTATCGATTTCAATATCAGAATAGCCCAAACCTTTTAAGACTTCGCGCGTGTCATACCCAATCGGACGAGAGCGATACAAAACGGGATCTCCTAAGCTCTCCAAACGCACAGGAGCTGTTGTGACGGTATAACAATGGTCGTCCCCATATCCCTGATCCTCATAATACACACGACGAAGTTGATCGTTGTCAAAAGCTTCCTTATCGTGCAATACGTCTTCTACCGTACGGCATTTTTCACATGCCAGCTCTTCCTCTTTGAGGAAAGGCTCCCATTCAGCCCACGTCTTTGTTTTGAAGATTGCCTCCATTGCAGCAATTACTTCAACATTTTTACCATTTTTTGCAAGTGCCTCTAAGCTGGTATACGACTCATCTTCCCAATACTTTGGATCCATGCCTATGGCTTCAAACACTTTGCGATGGAATTTATTGTAGTTGCCAAAGCACATAACAAACCAAACCCCATCAGCAGTAACGTAGCTATTGTTGGTTGGGCAAGGCGCCTTAGCGCGATCCTTGGGATGAGCCTGACCCTGCTGTTGTGCGCAGATAGCGCTCATCATGCCCCAGTTAGAAACGTGATAAAGACTTGTTACAACTTTGTCGCCTACTCCTGTACGTTGAGCGTTCCATAGAGCTGCCAAGATGCCTACTGCCAAAGCATTAGAAGAGTTCCAATCACCAAACGCAACGGGAGAATTTCCTACCTCAAAATGCTCACCCGCATTAGGAAAGCTCATAGTTACGCCGCCACGAGCAGAATAGGTAATGGCATCATAACCTTGCTCATTAGCCATTTCTCCTCGTTCACCATAACCCCGAAGTTGAGCCCATACGAGACGAGGAAACTTCTTATGAAGCGTTTCATAATCAAGCCCCATACGCTCAAGAGCTGGTGTACGATTGCTCGTAATAAACACATCCGCATCTGAAAGAAGCTTGAGCATCGCTTCCATGCCTTTTTCAGTTTTAAGGTTAAGAGAAACCCATTTACGATTAAATCCGCCACAATCAAACGCAGCATCATCGATATCGGTCTTAAATTTCATACCCCAAGACACGCCCTGCGTACGCTGATCATCGCCAATCTCTCGTTCGATTTTATATACCGTAGCACCCAACTCAGCAAGCAACCGCGCACACCCTGGAGCAGCCGCAAATATCGTAAGATCAACAACCTTTAATCCCTCAAGTCCACTCATTGATTCCCTCTCCCCCTTAAAAGCGTCTCAACGATCACCATTACTACTTCACTGAGCGCCCCTCTTGTGAATCAAGATACACCAGTTGCGCCTCAATGCTGCGCAAAGAAGCCCAGCGAAGATGCTCATCCACCCCTTCATACACCGCATCAAACAGCGCATTTGCATCACGCGCGACGCCCTGCGCTAATGCTTGTTTTACCTGCTCAAGCCGCTCAACTCGGTGATCTCGTGTTGCCTGAATCGCCCGAAGAGGATCAGTAACGGGATATCCATGCCCTGGGCAGAAAAGCTCCACTTTGCCAAGCTTGACTAAATCTTCAAGCAAATCCAACGATGAGAAGTATTCTTCCAGATTCCCATCAGGATGAAACACAACCGTAGGGCCATGTCTGAACACAACATCCCCCACAAACATGAGCTGTTCTTCAGAAAGCAAAATTCCCATCGAATCACTTGAATGACCAGGAATTTTATAAATCTCAAAGATGGGAGATCCTTCAAAAGGATACAGAAGCCCCTCTTGAAGCACGTAATCAACTTTAAACACGCCACCGGTCGTATCGGCACCCATCTCAGCTTTGGGACCATAGAGGGGCGCACCGCTTTTTTGCGCAAGCTCCACCGCCCCTGCCGTGTGATCGTGGTGATCGTGCGTAAGAAAAATCGCGCCGATCTTCACTCCCATTTCGTTACACGTATCAATAAGGTGCTGTACGTGTTCACCTTCAGGAGAAGGATCGATAACGACACAGCACGTATCGTCTCCCTGTACTTTTTCAGGATTTGCAATTATCCACGTATTGGTGCCGCCATACGTCATAGGACTGGGATTGTTGGCTTTTATACAGGTGACGAAATTGCTGACTCGCCCCCCTTGCCAAGGCGTTTCATCAGCAATAAACGTTGCCTGAGCTTGTGTTTGGGCCTCTTCGCTTCTCATTACGCTCCCAACTCTCCTCGCAGCCCAATCGAGCCATCTTCGCGATAGTAGGGCTTAGACATTATCTTTTTCAGTGTCCTTCGTGTTGAAACGAAAGTTTGGGCATCATGTGCATTGGCAATGCAGGTCAGGTTATAGACCGTCGGCGCAAGCACAAGCCAGCGATTCGCGTCTGCTTCCCGCATCGCATAAGCGGGAGTAACCCAGCCAGCAATCTGCGCCTCACTCGTTTTATCGTCTGCAATTTGACCCTGCGGCATTAACGCCGAAAAGAAAAAGGTATCGTAGCGCTTAGGTTCAAATTCAGGTGTACAGAAATTAGCAATGAGACCCAAAAGATCAGTGCGTAATACCAAATCACGGCGCATGAGCATCTCGGAAAGCGCCAGTTCATGAGCTTCAAGTGCTCGACGATCTTCTGCCCAAGACAGATCCGACAGATCAGTTACCATATCGCCGTTTTCATATCCTGCCAAAAGTACGCCACACTCTTCAAATACTTCACGAGCAGCAGCAACAACTACTTTGCGTGCTGTTTCCTCGTCGACGTTCATATATCCCGCCCATTCAGCAGGAGTGGGACCTGCCCACTTAAGACCCGTTTCAGCATCCTTGTCATCAACACGCCCACCAGGAAAAACCACCGCATCGGGAACAAATTCCATCGTCTTTACACGACGCAGCATAAATACTTCCAACTCTTGACCACAGGGAAAATCTTCAGGATAGTTTTCATCTTCAATACGGTATTTTGTTTGACCAGGCTTTGAATCGCGAACCAGCATAACCGTTGCTGCAAAGCGAGGTTTTACCGGTTGAAAATCAGGATTCTCAAGAAGCTCACGAGCCGCTTCGAGTGATTTTTTATTGGGATCGCTTTCAATCACGTTACCGTTTACTCGTATACCCATCGCTTCCTCCTCCAATGATTGGTACGTTGAGCCACCCGCTTTCCCCTAAGCAGGTATATTCCACTCAAATCTTTTCAAGTATTCATCATACTCAGTTACCAAAAAGCCTCCAAGCACAACTTTGACAGCGGTTGTACCCCCTCCCTTATACCCACTACGAAATGCTCTGTTGCGCACTATCCATAAATGTTACTAATTTAATAACATTTTTTGCTATTGCGCCCTTATCTGCCTGAATTCGGTGGTAGTATGAAACCATGTTAAAAGTGAAGGTTTTATGGAGCCATCTGTCTTCGCTTAAGTGAAGAAGGTGCAGCGAATACAGCTGGCAGATAAAACCGCAACGGTAAAGGAGGTGCACAGATGGACTTTTTAGCTGATCCGGTCTTGTTGGCGCGTATCCAATTCGCGCTTACTGCCATGTATCACTTCATCTTCGTGCCGCTATCCATCGGCTTGGGATTGATTGTCGCTGTTTTCGAAACAAAGTACTATCGCTCCCAAAAGCCAGAAGATGCCGCTGCTTCACGCTTCTGGATTAAGGTGTTTACCGCCACCTTTGCTCTGGGCGTAGCAACTGGTATCACAATGGAATTTTCATTTGGAACCAACTGGGCAGATTATGCACGTTTTGTAGGTGACATTTTTGGTGCACCTCTTGCTGCAGAAGCCCTTCTAGCCTTCTTCTTAGAGTCCGTATTCTTGGGTGTTCTTCTCTTCGGTCGCAAAAAGGTTGGCAAGAAATTCTACCTTGCCTCAGCTTGGCTGGTTTGGTTCGGCTCCTGCTTATCAGCTCTGTGGATCATCATTGCAAACTCTTGGATGCAGACCCCCGCAGGTGCCGAGCTTTCCGCTGATGGAACCCAAGCTATCCTGACTGACTTCATTGCCGCAGCTTTCAACGCGACGACGATTCCTCGTTATCTGCATACCGTTGATGCACTGCTTATCATGGGCGCCTTTATGGCCCTCGCTATTGGCGCATGGTACTTGAAGAAGGGTCGTCATACTGAATTTGCCCTTAAAACAGTACGCGTTGCTTCCTGCATCGCCCTCATTACCACTGTTCTTATGGTGGCATTCGCCCATCAGTCTGCTGTTGCAGTCGCAGAACAGCAGCCAACCAAGTTCGCTATGATGGAAGGCGCTTACGAGACAGAAGCCATGCCACTCTATGCAATTGGTTGGGTTGATGAAGAAAACCAGGAGGTCACTACTCCTCTTGCTATTCCTGGCGGTACTTCATTCTTAGCTTCATGGGACTTCAATAAGGAATACCCCGGCCTCAATGATTTAGCTGCAAGCGGTGTTTATGGCAGCGATTTCACCGAGGAAACCGTCGATGAGCTTCCTGTTAATGCGGTCTTCCAGAGCTATCACTTGATGGTTGTGATGTTTGGCCTTATCGCTCTTACTACCATCCTGGCCTTTATTTTCACCTATCGCAAAGGCCGTATTAAGAACATGCGCTGGCTGCAAAACCTGGCTATCATTTCTCCTTTGTTCCCCTTCCTTGCCATTCAGGGTGGTTGGGTAACTGCCGAAATTGGTCGTCAGCCTTGGGTTGTATACCCTGCTGCAAGCAGCCCTGATGGTGTCAGCCTGTTGACGGGAGAGGCAAACTCTCTTGCCGTTAGCTCACCTGAGCTTGCGCTTACTATCACGCTGTTCTGCTTGATTTATCTGTTCTTGATCATTGGCTGGGCACGTATTGTTATTCATCTCATCAAAAATGGTCCTCGTTCTGAAGAAGTACAGAAGGATGGTGAATAGGCATGACTGTTTTAGGAATTCTTTGGTTTATCCTTATTGCCGTCCTCATTGCTGGCTACTTCATTTTGGACGGATTTGATCTTGGTGCTGGCGTTTTATCGCCCTTTGTCGCCAAAGACGAAAAAGAAAAAGCTATCGTGCGCCGCAGCGTTGGTCCTGTTTGGGACGGCAACGAAGTATGGCTGCTTACCGCTGGTGGTGCTCTGTTTGCCGCATTCGCACCAGCCTACGCCACAACCTTCTCCGGGTTCTATCTGGCAATCATGCTGGTCTTGTTCGGCTTGATCGTCCGCGCCGTATCACTTGAATATCGTGCACACGATCCTAAGTGGAAAAAGCTTTGGGATGCCCTGTTCTTCCTTGGGTCTTTATTGCCTGCCCTTTTGTTTGGTGTTGCGATCGGCAACGTATACGCAGGTATTCCCATGGATGCCAACGGCGACTACATCGGCATTCCTCTCCTTGGCTTAATTACCCCCTTCACCCTTTTGTGTGGGCTGTTGGGTCTGTCGTTCTTCTTGCTGCAAGGCGCAACCTGGCTTTCCCTGAAAGCCCCCAAGTCTTCCGGATTCCAAGTACGCGTTGCTAGCCTTCGCCGCCCTCTTGCCTTGGTAAGCTTGGTCTTGTTTGTGGCAGTAACCGCTTATGCGCTTCTTGGTATTCAGCCTGCAATGGATCCAAGCCTTGAAATTGTTCGCTGGTTGGTATTCATTCTGGTAGCCGTTGCTCTTATTGGCGTGCTTGTTTGTGCCAATAAACAAGGAAATGATCTACTTCCTTTCCTCTTAAGCAGTGCTGCAGCATTTTTGTTGGTTGTTCTTTTTGCCGCATCCATGTTCCCTAACTTGGTAGTAGCATCTGCCGCTTCGATTGGCGAGAGCATCACTATTGCAAATGCAGCATCGTCCGATTTGGCACTGGGATGGATGACCGGTATTACCTGCATTGGTTTACCTCTTGTCTTGATCTACCATGTAATTATTTATCGCACCTTCCGCGGTCGAATTACCGACGAAGACCTGAGCGAATACTAACGCGCTCTAAAGAAAAGCCGCTGCGGAAACTCTCTTTCGCAGCGGCTTTATTGTTTATCCTTGAGACATCCTCTACCACCCGACAAGGACCACCATGATTGATCGCCTGTTATTCACTATTAAAGGAGTTCGTGAAATGCTTATGCATTGCACGCTCTTTTCGCTGCTTACAGGAGCTCTTATCATGGGACAAGCTTTTTGCTTAACCACTGCCCTTGTTAATCTCTGGTATAGTCACACCCTTATTGATCAAGTTCCTTTTATCGTAGGTTTTTTCGTATGTCTCGTTCTTCGTCAGCTCGTTGACAATGCCCAGGCAAGCAAACTTGAATCATTTGCCTGCCGCAAAGCTGACGAATTTCGTGATGCGCTCTTTAAAAAGCTGTTTAACGAAGGTGCGAACCTCATTCAAGAAAAGGGCACCGGAAGCTTTTCTACCCTGCTCGTTGAAGGCGTTGACCAAGTTGAAGCCTATTTGCGCATGATACTTCCTCGCATGACGAAGCTCGTTGTAGTTCCCGTCATGCTTCTTGTCCTTCTTTTTTGCCTTGATTGGGTTTCTGCCCTTATTGGACTTTTGGTTTTTCCTGCAATTATTCTGCAAATGGTGCTCATCGGACACACTGCAAGCCTTGAGGCGGGAAAGCAGCACAAAGAGTACCAACGTCTTGCAAATCACTTCCTCGATTCCGTTCGAGGCATCGACACCTTGAAGCTTTTTGGACGCAGCAAAGACCAGACAGAAAAAATCTACGATTCTGGTAGCAGAAGGTAAAAAAGCATCTGCAATATTGGATGCAGAAGCAGAAAAACAGGCTGCAATCTTACGTGCAGAAGCAGAAAAAGAAAAAATGATAAAAGAAGCAGAAGGTAAAGCAGAGGCAATTTTAAA
>USIG01000079.1 GCA_900554685.1 uncultured Cryptobacterium sp. | reverse complement strand
GGTTTCTCGTATTCCTGATCTGCTTGACCATGCAGGAATCGCACCTTCTGCTCGTGGTGAATCTCTCGGCCAGGATGAATTTATAGCGTTGGGTAAAGCTTATTTAGAGATGCGTTAAAAAAGCCATCTGCTTTGTAGTTCAAACAAAGCAGATGGCTATCTGTTAAGGAGTTATTCTATTATTCCCGGAGAGACGGTGTTCCCCTAAAGAGGGACGGCGTTACTCTTTACCGTCCCAGCAATAGGTACATACCTTAGTAGGATCAATTCCAATTGCCTCAAGCATGCCAGGAAGAGATTGGAACTCCAGAGAATCAAAGCCCATTTGTTCGCAGATAGATTTCAACAAGCATTTGCCACGCTCGGTATGGGCATCGGCGTATTCTTCGAGGTGCTTATCGCCTTCTTCTCCTTCAAGGTCGCGTACAACACGACGAGCGATTAGGTCCATGTCAGACTTACCACGGGAGAACGTAAGGTATTTGCAGCTAAACATAATTGGCGGACAGGCAGAGCGCATGTGCACTTCTTTGGCGCCTGCTTCGTAGAGAAATTCTACCGTTTCACGAAGTTGGGTTCCTCGCACAATTGAGTCATCAACAAAGAGAAGCTTTTTATCCTTTATCAACTCAGGAATATGGATCTGCTTCATTTTAGCTACATGGTTGCGCACTTCTTGATTGCTTGGCATGAAGGAGCGAGCCCAGGTAGGGGTGTATTTAATAAAAGGACGCGCGAATTGTTTTCCACTTTGGGTTGCGTATCCAATAGCGTGAGGCGTGCCGGAATCAGGGATGCCACCAACGTAATCCACTTCGGGAAGAACGCCTCGCGCAGCTTCATCGCGAGCCATAATTGCACCATTGTTGTAGCGCATTACTTCTACGTTGACGCCTTCGTAGTTTGAGTTGGGGTAACCGTAATACACCCACAAGAAAGCGCAAATCTTCATTTCTTCGCCGGCTTGGGCTAGGGTAGTGTATCCTTCGGCATTTACATGGACGATCTCTCCGGGACCAAGTTCGTATTCGTCTGCGTATCCCAGTTTGTGATAGGCAAATGATTCAAAGGAAATGCAGTAGCCATCTTTATCTTTGCCGATAAGAACAGGAAGTCGACCCACCTTATCACGTGCTGCGATAATGGAACCATCATCTTTCATAATTAAGAGGGTCAACGATCCGTCAATCATTTCTTGGGCAAACTGAATACCCGAAACAAAATCGTCTTTCTGATTGATCAGAGCAGCAACGAGTTCAGTGGAGTTAACGGCACCAGAACTCATGGACATAAACTGACGACCACCTACTGACAAAAAGCGATCTACCAGTTCATCGGCATTATTGATGGCGCACACGGTTGTAATTGCAAATGTTCCCAGGTGTGAGCGAACCAATAAAGGCTGAGGATCAGTGTCGCTTATGCAGCCAATGCCGCTTGTGCCATGAAAGGTTTCCAAGTCGTCTTCGAACTTTGTTCGGAAGGGAGTGTTTTCGATCGAATGGATTTCACGTTGGAACCCGTCTTCAAGATCGTGAATTATCATGCCTGCGCGGCGAGTACCAAGATGAGAATGGTAATCGACACCGAAGTAAACATCGATAACAACATCTCGTTTGGATGCTGCGCCAAAGAATCCGCCCATGGAGTGCCTTTCTTAACGGTACTTGCAATGGCTGAGAAGGTGTTTGCGTTGCAAGCAAGCTATCTACGCTGCAGACGATCTGCACAAGGGTGCAAACTGTCTACGCTGAAGACGATCTGCACAAGGGTACAGACAATCTATTTGCTATTTGCGAGCGAATAGAGATGCGCTGCAAACAACTCAATCTCATGTACTAACGTTTAAGGTATTACAAAAAAGTAACATTGGCTAGAACATAAGCACAAAGCCTTCAATTATTTTTTATTCCTCTTTCTCACTTTTGTGCATGGGCTAATTTCTTATGGGGCTAGCCTGATATAGGTATAAGCTGCGTAGGATTGAGATGTTGCCTGAATAAAACAATTCGTGCCCGAATGAATGATCGAATACATAACTGAATGAATAACTGAATGAATCACCAAATTCATAACCGGATGCATAACCGGATACATAACCGGATACATAACCGAATACATAGCTGAAAGCATAACCGTATACGCAACTAAATACGCAACCGAAAGCATAATTTCGTTATGCGGAGTGGAATTTCGTTGTGCGAAGTGTGCAAGTTCGTAAACAGATAGGCAAGTTCGTGAACAGATAAGTGCGTTTCGTAAGCGAATAAGTAGTACGGTGCAAGCGGATAAGTGACACAGTGCAAGCGAATAAGTAGCACGGTAAAAGAATAATAGATGGTTTATATGAAGTGAGTGTTGTGAAAGACGTACAATTCTTACGTAAAAATAAACCGTTAACTTATTATTACTTTTCTTATGAAAGCAAAATGCTATTATTGCGGTGTCATTTAGAAAAGGAGCATGCATGTTAGAACTTAAGAACATTGTTTTCGACGTACCAGTCGAAGAAGGCTCTTCAAAAACTAAGCGCATCATTGATGATATTTCACTTACCGTTGATGAAAATAAGTTTGTTGTTATTACTGGCCCTAATGGCGGCGGCAAATCGACGCTTGCCAAAATCATTATGGGCATTGAACAGCCAACGTCCGGTAGCATTCTTTTTGAAGGGACCGATATCACTAATATGTCTATTACCGAGCGTGCAAAGCTTGGGATTGGTTATGGCTTTCAGCAGCCTTCTCGTTTTAAGGGCATGAAGGTCAAAAAGCTTTTGGAAATTGCCGCAGGCAAGCGTCTTCCTATGCTTGCGTGTAATGAGTATCTGGGTAAGGTCGGTCTTTGCTCGGCAAATTATCTTACGCGCGAAGTAGACAAAAATCTCTCCGGTGGAGAATTGAAGCGTATCGAGATTGCAACCATTTTGGCATCCGATCCGAAGCTTGCAATTTACGACGAGCCGGAGGCTGGAATCGATTTGTGGAGCTTTGATCGTCTCACGCAGACTTTTGAAGACATCTATAAGCAGGGTAATGGTCATTCGATCATTATCATCTCTCATCAAGAGCGTATTATCTCGCTTGCTGATGAAATTATCTGCTTGCGTGATGGCAAAATCGAAGCTTGTGGTCCGGTTGATGAAATCATGCCTAAGCTGGGCTTTTCTCAAAAGAACAACAGCTATTGCTCGTTTACCGAGCCACCTGAGATTCACCTTACTGAGATTTCTGTTACCTGTTAGGAGATCATAATGGCAGTAGATCTTTCCCCTATAGATGCTGATTTGTTAAAAACCTTAACGAATGTCCATGGCATTCCTGAGGGTGCTTATAACATTCGTAAAGACGGCGAATTGCTTACCCGTCACAATTCGGCAAATATTGAAATTGCAACTAAAACCGATAATCCCGGAATTGACATTTATATAAAAGATGGCACCAAGGGCGAGCGTGTATACATTCCTGTTATTGTTTCGAAGGCAGGACTCAAAGATGTGGTTTACAACACTTTCCATATTGGCGAGGACTGCGATGTTGTGATTATTGCCGGCTGTGGTATCCACAACGATAGTCACAAGGCATCAGAGCATGACGGTATTCATACCTTTCACATTGGCAAAAACTCCCGTGTAAAGTATGTTGAGAATCACTATGGTGAGGGTTCTGGTGATGGTGCTCGCATTCTTAATCCAGTGACTAAGGTATATCAAGATGAAAACTCGTTCTGTGAAATGGAAATGGTTCAGATTCGCGGTGTAACCTCGACGGTACGAGATACTGATGCAGAACTTGGAGCGGGCGCAAAGCTTATTCTTACCGAGAAACTTCTCACTGATGGTGACCAAAAGGCTACATCGAACATGAATATTCGCCTTGTGGGTGATGATTCAAATGTTCAAGTAATTTCTCGTAGTGTTGCTCAAGATAATTCAGTTCAGATCTTCAATCCTCTTGTTTCAGGAGAAGCTGCATGCCATGGCCATGTTCAATGCGATGCCATCATCATGGGCAATGCCGTTGTTAAAGCTATTCCTGGTATTGAAGCGGCCCACGAGGATGCTCAGCTTGTTCATGAAGCGGCAATTGGGAAAATTGCAGGGGATCAAATTACTAAGCTTATGACGCTTGGCTTAACCGAAGAAGAAGCAGAAGCTGAAATCTTGGATGACTTCTTAAGTTAGGCAAAACTTTATTGGCTCAATGATTGTTTAAGCTCTTAAGAGCAATTATTGCTTAAGCTTTTATGCGCAATTCTATGTTGCGTATGAAGTTTGGTAATTAAGCCTTGTTGCTATGCGAGCCACCATACGGTTTGCAATGCGAATTAGTACGCGGACTGCCATACGGGCTACTATGTTTTTTCGTATTCAGCCTGTTATGTGAACTGTAAAATGACGTGCTATTGAGCATATGCGTTCTCTTAGGATTTATGCGTGCTATCAGATCTTACTGTTGAGACTGATAGCACGTTAATTCGCCGTATCAGTAACACCGATCAAAATCTACCGTTGGATTTTGTCAATTTATGCCGAATCGGGGGATTCTCGAATGGCCTCTTAGCGAGGCGATGTAATGAAGCACCGATATTTTGTCATAATCCGTAATTTTCTTGTGATGGCCTATGGACTGGTTGAAAGTTATTCGCTCGAATTCCCCTGATTCGTCACGTTTTGACAAAAATCAGCTAAATAGTTTGCCCACTGAGCTCGTAGATACTAGCCCCTGGTTGTGACGATTATGCCTTTAGCCTCTTTTTCGGTTGTTAGCAATAGGGGTGACTTATGGTTTGCTTATGTTGAGTTGATTGCAACAGCGGTAATCAATGGCCTTCTTATATTAGGTTCATTGCAGCGGAGACGACTTTGGATCTGCTTATATTAGGTTGATTACTGCGGCGACGACTCTTGGCCTGTTTATGCTGAGTTTGCTGTAATGCTTGTAACCTGCGACATCTATAACCTGAGACATCTGTAACCTGCGATGTCTGTAACTTGTGATGTCTGCAACTAGTGAGGAGCGATTGTGAAATTTCAACTAGCTGAACTAAAACACTTAGATCGCATGTGCGAAATCACAGATCAGGCGAAAGCGCAGCTGAAAAGCATGGGGCTCGATCAGTGGCAGAGCGGATATCCTAATCGTGATACGTGGCTTCAAGATATTAAAGAGGGATGTACTTATCTGGCGATGGAAGGTGATAAAGTCGTTGGCATATTTGCTTTTCTTACTGCTCCAGAAGCGTCATATGAAGCGATAGAGGGATCGTGGCTTATCTCTAATGATGCGAATAAGGTTAGCTATTCATCGCTTCATCGTGTTTGTGTTGCTGATGGTAGCAAGGGAAAAGGTATCGCGGGAAAAATGATGCAAAAGGCTTTTGAGCTTACTAAGGAACAGGGTATTCACTCCGTTCGTATTGATACACACCCAGGTAATATTCCTATGCAAAGAGTAATTCAAAAAGCAGGATTTACCTATTGTGGAAAAATTCATCTTGTTGGTGGCGAAGAAGCAGGTGCTTTACGTTTGGCTTATGAAAAGGTGTTGTAAGTAGGGGTAGGTGCTGTAAGTAGGGTTGTCTTTTCCTGAACGGTTTGTTGTCCAAGCTAATCGAATGCGCTTTTTGTTAACTTTGCTATTGGTGGGTTTGCTATTGACGGGTTTGGTACCTTAGTAAATAGACTTAGACGTTTAGCAGAAAAACTTTGCAAAGAAGGAGCTCTGACACCCTGCCACCCTGACACCCTGCCACGCTGGCACTTTAGTGCTTAGGTGCTTTCTGTGACAGGGAAGCAGAAGAATAGTTTTTCATGTAAGAAGAAGTTTCTTGCGATGCAAAGACACTATACAAGGAAAGGTTCCATGACTGAAAAGACCACCCCTTCAACCACGCGACGTACCCTGCATTATTATTGGCAGGTGACCAAGCGACATAAGGGCTATTTCTTTGGCTTGATGATATCAACGTTTGCTTTTGTAGCGCTACTTACCTATGGAAATCCCTACGTAATGAGTTTGGTTGTCGATCGTGTAAGTGCGGATCCAGTCCCTGCTGATCAGGTTTTTGAGGTGTTTGCGCCATACATAATTGCGCTTATTGCTATCAATGTATTTGGACAAGCAGCAAGCAAGTTGCAGGACTATACCATGTACAAACTAGAAATTGCAGCTGCGTATGATTTGGCTACGATGTCTTTTGATGCCCTGTGTAACCAGTCTATGTCGTTTCATTCGAATCGTTTTGGTGGAACGCTGGTAAGCCAAACGAGCAAATTTATGAATGGGTATCAGCAGCTTATTGAGACGGTAACGTTTCCGTTTTTGCCTGTAATTTGTTCCATCATATTTACGGTAGGAATTTTAGCCCCACGCGTGCCTTTGTATGTAGCAATTCTCATAGTGCTTTTGGTTATTTATGCTTCAATTTCGTACTACATGTACAAGCGCATTCTTCATTTAAACGAACAAGCTGCCAGTGCTCAGAATCAGCTTTCAGGTGAACTGTCCGATTCGGTTGCGAATATCTTGTCTGTGAAAACATACGGTCGTGAAGATTACGAGCGCGGACTTTTCGATAAAGCTAACAAGGAAGTTGTTGCCAAAGACTCGAAACGCATGTGGGCATCTTTGACGCGAGGCATTATAACAGCTTGCATTACTATTGTGATCATGTCGGTTGTTACGGTGTTTATCGCGGGCGGCAATGCGTGGTTTGGTATTACTCCGGGTACTTTGGTCGTGATGTTTACCTATACCTACACCATCACCAATCAGTTCAACTTTATCAACAATGGTCTACAGCGTTTTAATCGTGCGTTTGGTGATGCAAGTGGCATGACAATGATTCTCGATGAGCCCCGTCTGGTGGCCGATAAGCCCAATGCTCAGCCCATGGTGGTAACGAAGGGCGATATCGATTTCGAGCACATTGGTTTTTCTTACTTTGATGGCAACACGAAAACGCAGGTATTTAATGATTTTAATCTTCATATCCCTGCAGGTCAGCGTGTTGGCTTGGTCGGTATGAGCGGGGCGGGCAAGACGACCCTGACAAAACTACTTCTCCGTCTTTCGGATATCCAGGAAGGCAAAATATTAGTAGATGGGCAGAATGTGGCAGATACCACTCAGCAATCGCTGCGTCGACAAATTGCTTATGTTCCTCAAGAGGCTCTGTTGTTTCATCGCAGTATTGCTGAGAATATTTCTTATGGAAAGCCTAATGCGACGATGGAAGAAATTCGTGAGGCGGCTCGCCAGGCAAATGCGCTTGAGTTTATCGAAAAACTTCCGCAAGGTTTTGACACCATAACGGGCGAGCGCGGAGTGAAACTATCGGGCGGACAACGTCAGCGTGTGGCTATCGCGCGTGCGATGCTGGCTGATTGTCCTGTTTTGGTGCTCGATGAGGCAACCAGCGCGCTGGATTCCGAAAGCGAACATTTGGTGCAGGATGCTCTCGAAAAGCTCATGCACGGACGCACCTCAATCGTGGTAGCTCATCGTCTTTCAACGGTGGCGAGTCTTGATCGAATAGTGGTGTTATCGGAAGGCAAAATTGTAGAAGATGGCCCTCATGAGGCATTAATTAAACAGGGTGGGGAATACGCCCATCTCTGGAATAGACAGACGGGCGCTTATTTAGACTGATACGAGGTGCGGCAAAATTCTGGATCGGGCCCTAGTCGGCCCAAACTGGCTGCCACATTCTCATATTTGAAATAAGTAGAATTGAAAAATAAGTAGATGATCTATTACAGTCCATACATGGTGTAGAGAATCTCAATACCCGTTTCGGTTTTGAAGATGTTTTTCAAAGCTTTACGCTGACCTTCTTCATTGATGCCGTCTTCGTAAAGATTAACCAGAAAATCAGCTTCAACAAGAATTTGCAGATCGATGGTCTTAATCTCGTTGTAAGAG
>USIG01000078.1 GCA_900554685.1 uncultured Cryptobacterium sp. | reverse complement strand
GATACAATAACATGTTACGTACACAAGAGGAAGGAGCCTTATGGCAGATCCAAATAATCAGGGACCAGTCAGTTGGGCGGACTTGCTAAAACAGTTCGGTGCTGCACAGGGCGGTGCTGGATTTGGTGGAGCCGGTGGTACCGGTGGCGACTCTCAGGGCTCTGCAGGCCCTCGTCGTGGAGGTCGCGGTGGACGCGGCGGCAACGAATTCAGTGCGTTTCGTGATGCCCTTGCGCAAATGAGCAGAAAGGCATTGATTATCATTGCTGTGCTTGTCGTGCTTGTTTTGGCGTTTTGCTATTGGTGGTTCCATCCACCTATCAACATCCATAGCGTTGATCTGTGGTTTGTGCTTGCTATTTTCATTCTGCTCCCAGCATTTTTAATCTTCTTTTCTTTCAAGCAGATTTATGCCAGTGGTATGGGCAAGCGTGAAAAAAGTGAAAAGAAGTCGAAGCGCTTTAAGATCTTGATGTTTGTTCCGCTTGCAATTGCGGCGGTTGGGCTTATTGGCGCTTTGCTTTCGCTAAGCTTGTTCCCGGGTAATGCAGAAAAGTACGCAACTATTTTGCATACCGAAGAAACGGATTTTGCAACCGATATTCAGGAAGTTGACTATTCCGAAATTCCGTTTATTGACCGCGATTCGGCAATGCTTTTGGGCAACCGCACCATGGGTGCAATGGCGGACTATGTAAGCCAGTATGTAATCGATGATATTTATACTCAGATCAACTACCAGGACTCTCCTGTTCGCGTTAGTCCGCTAAACTACGCTGACCTGTTTAAGTGGTGGTCGAACAAGGACACCGGTATTCCGGGCTACGTTATTGTTAACATGAGCACGCAGGATACGCAGATTGTTCGTCTTGATGAGCCAATCTACTATTCTGATTCGGATCCTTTGTTCAATAATGTTGATCGTCACGTTCAGCTGAAGTATCCCTTCTATATTTTGGGAGAAAAGTCCTTCGAGATCGATGATAGCGGTAAGCCTTACTGGATCTATCCTGTTATGGACTACAAGGTTGGTCTCTTTGGTGGTCAGACCGTATCACGCATCATTTTGTGTGATGCTAATACGGGCGAGTGCCAGGACATTGCTATAGGGGATGTTCCCCAATGGGTTGACCGTGCCTATCCAGCAGAGCTGCTGATTGAGCAATACAACTGGAGCGGAGCACTTTCCGGTGGTTGGATCAATTCGTGGCTAGGTCAAAGCGGTGTTCGTCAGACCACGCCTGGCAGTGATGGCAACTTAGGTTACAACTATGTGGTTAAAGACGATGATGTTTGGGTGTATAGCGGCGTAACCTCTGCTACTTCAGACAATTCAATTATCGGCTTTGTTTTGATCAATCAGCGTACGGCCGAATCTAAGTTCTATCCGGTAGCGGGTGCTACGGAAGATTCTGCTATGAGCTCAGCTGAAGGCCAGGTACAGCAGATGCGTTATACCGCAACGTTCCCCTTGCTTATCAATGTTGGTGGCCAGCCCACTTACTTTATGGCCTTAAAGGATAGTGCTGGTTTGGTAAAGATGTATGCCATGATTGACATTCAGCGTTATCAGAATGTAGCAACGGGCAATACGATTGAAGAAACAGAGGATGCCTATAAGCGTCTTTTGAGAAGCAATGGTATTGAAATCCAGGGAGACGATCAGGAATCAACGGTGACCGAAGGTTCTGCAACGGGCACTATTTCGCTCATTTCTCCTGTTGTTCTAGGAGGAGATACTCACTATTATGTGATGCTTTCGGGCAATGACACGCTCTATGATTGTCCTGTTGCAAGCATCGTTGATATTGTTCGCTATAAGGAAGGCGACGATATTACGCTTAACTTCTCCAATGGGGGAGGATCACTGGTGAGTGTCGACTCTATCAGTGAGCCTGAATCCCAGGATCAGCAAGTAGATACTGATACGGCAACTGTTGATAATGCAGGAAACGCGGGAGTTTCTACTGATGGAGGCAATCAAGCGGCAGCATAGCGTAATTGCGCAGGAAGCGTATAACTACATGCGAGTTGCTTGAATGCGCGCAAAACAACAAGGGAATAGAGTTCTCTTTGAGAAGGGGTGCTTCACTAAAAGAAGCGCCCCTTCTTTTTTTGTTATTTGAGATAAGACATCTGTCTTATGAAGTAGCGATCTTACTTTCTTATCTTTTGGCCGATAATCAAGCATTTCGATTGCGATTAAATAATGTACATATGTACATTAAAAAAGGGGAGTGCTATATTCTGTACAAATGTACATTTCGGCAGAGTAGCTTCGTGAGGTGAATTGCGATGAAAGAATCCGAACCCAAAAAGCGTGCTAAGCGTGATCCTGAAGCTCGTCGTCAAGCTATAGAGCATGCAGCAGCAGAACTTTTGCTCAAAGAAGGATCCCAGCGTCTGACTCATAGACGGGTAGCGGAAAAAGCGCAGGTGCCTCTTGGTTCAACTACTCAGTATTTTTCGAGTATCGATGAGCTACGCAGAGCAGGATACCGCGTTCTTGCTGAAGAGATAGACAAGGATTACCGCGAAACCATTGAGCGCATCAAGAAAAGCAAGGGCGATATCCGCGTTGTGGCTTCCTGTATAGCTCAATATGTCTCTAATCGCGACGAGGTGCGTACCGATATCGTGCTTTATTCAGCTGCGGTAAGAGATCCTGAGGTTCGTCGGTATGCCACCTGTGGACTTGAACGATTTGTCCAAGCGCTTAAGGTGTATCTTCCAGATTCTCAGGCAAAAGCAATTGCGGTATTCATGGATGGCATTTTTAGTGAAGTGGGAATTTTTGGGCGTGAATTCAGCGAAGAGTTTATTTATGAAGCGTTGCGTGCGCTTACTCGGATTCCTCCTTCGGTTTGTTAAACAATACTTTCTACCCTTTTCTATGAAAGGAGTTTGTCTTTATGACAGGCGATGTATCGGTGCAGACCGCTGAGGCAACCGACGAAAGAGAGGCAAAGGCAAAAGTTCCTCCTCTGTCGCGTGTGAACAGGTGGGCGGCACTTTTGGTGCTTCTTTTCGCCCAGTTTGTGTTATCGATAGATCTTACGGTACTTAATGTTGCACTTCCGAGTATGACTGCCGAGCTGCAGCCAACTTCAGATGAACAGCTTTGGATTGTAGATGCGTATTCTCTGGTATTGGCGGGGCTCTTAGTTTCGGCAAGTTCTCTCTCTGATCGTATAGGAAGAAAGAAAATGCTCCTAGGGGGCGTTTTGGTTTTCTGCGTTGGCAGTGCTCTTATTCTTTGGGCTAGCACGCCGTGGCAAGTCGTTGCTATCCGTGCTTTTTTGGGCTTAGGTGCAGCGATGATTATGCCTACTACAATTTCTATGATCAGAAATATTTTCATTGATGCAAAAGAGAGAGCTTTTGCGCTTGCGGCATGGTCGGTCTTGGGCGGATTAGGAATGGCGCTCGGACCAATTATCGGAGGCGCACTGTTAGAACATTTAAGTTGGCATGCGGCATTCCTGGTTAATATCCCTTTAATGGCTTTAGTGTTAGTGGTAGGTTTGTTTATTCTGCCTGAGATTCATGTTATTGGAAATGGTCCCTGGGATATTCCTGCAGCAATCATTTCTTTGGTTGGCATGGCTTCTCTTATGTGGGGAATCAAGCGTCTTGCGGCGGAAATGAACCTTGCTGATCCTTTCGCCCTTATAGCTGTTATGGTTGGTATTCTTTGCATCGTTGCTTTTGTAGTGAGGGCGCTGAAGACCAATGCTCCCCTTATTGATGTGACACTTTTTAAAAACCGTATGTTTACGGGAGGAGTGGTCGTTGCCTTAGGTTCTATGTTTGCTATGGCAGCGCTCCTGTTTCTTCTTGCGCAGTGGTTGCAGTTGGTCGATGGAAATACTCCTTTGGAATCAGGCGTCAAACTATTGCCCTTAGCGGTTGCTTCATTGATTGCAGGTGCTGCAGCTCCTGCGCTTGCAATGCGGTTTCCCGCTCATAAGGTGCTGTGTATTGGGTTACTTCTCAGTGCATGTGCGATGTTGATGCTCTTGCCCTTTATGGGAAATCTCTCCTACCTCCCTGTAGCAATTTCAAGTGCGCTTGTGGGTGCTGGTACAGGAGTGCTTGCGATTGGGTCGGCAGCCATTATGAATTCAACACCTCCTGCCAAAGCTTCAAGTGCTGCAGCGATTGAAGAGATTGCCTATGACCTCGGCAATGTGCTCGGTGTTGCCATAATGGGCAGCATTGCTTCTATTGTGTATCGCTTGGGGCTTAATGTCGAAGCGCTTGTTTCTGCGGGATTGAGTCAGGTTGACGTTGACGCGGCTATGCAGTCATATTCGGCAGCGGTGGTAATCGCCGAGCAAACAGGCGTAGGCGAGCTGATAAGAGAAGGTTCGCAGTCTTTTAGCGATTCTATTGTTATTACTTCGGTATTAGGCGGCGTGGTGATGCTAGGAGTGACATTACTGGCCTATAAATGCATTCCAAAGAATCTAGACATTACCGAAGAAGACTAATATTTCGTAAGGGTACAAAACAAACGAAGAAAAGATAAAAAGGCTTACGGTAAGAATGTATCAATAAAGCCCTAAGATGGGTTATAGGACAAAAGAGCCTAGGGCATAATTCCGTATAAAACGGAGGTCCAAAATGAAGGTTGCCTACGCTGAAGAGCAGCGTCAGCACGCCATTAACCCTCTAAGACCTTCTTATCAAAAAAGAAAGGCCAAAAGCTAAATCGCTTTTGGCCTTTCTTAGCGCAGTCATTCGTTTTATTCGTCTATGAGAATGACACCCGCATGTACTGGCCCGTGAACACCTACCACGCGTACCAATTCGATATCGGCAGTATTGGAAGGGCCACTGATAAAGGTGTAGTTTGAAGGCATTGCATCACCTGCAGCTACCTTTTCCTCCCAGTTATCCATGAGTTGTGTCACGTAGGGGAAGATATCTTTTTTGCGGAGCAGCGCAATGTGACCAATAGGGAGCAGACAGATTGAGCGTCCCGATTGAGCGGTACATTTTTGAATGATAGTTGCTGTTTCTGCAATACCAAAACTTGCAACAGTGATGCCAACGTCAGCATTTTCAGCACGCTTTACGCTTGCCTCTCGGCTTCTTGGATCCCAGCGAACTCCTTCAAGAGAAGCGCTTTGAAGTGCTTCAGGAATCTGATAGGCATCAATTTCGGGGACATCGGCAAATACGACATGGCCACCATCACCGAATTGGTTTACCAAATTAACAACGCAAGAGGCAACTTCATCAGGTGCGACAAGCTTTACGACCGTTCCTATCTTTTCTGCTTCCCGAATAAACCATGCGGTAAGTTCTTCGGCGGTGTATGCGTGAAAATCATGGGGTAAGGGCGCTTTGGTAGCTTCGCAGCTATCGACATGTGCGGGAGGCTCCGTACGTCCAAGTGCGTGAGAGAGAGGCTTTAAAAATTCTTCAAGACTTACGGTACTCATTTAGTCCTCCTTTCGCGCAGAGGTTGTAGGCAAAGAAGATCTATCCGCGTTACGTTCAGTGAGATTCTGTTCAATTGCGTGATGGACGCGGCTTGCAGCGGCAGAAATTTGCTGCGCTGTTTCGGTGCGTTTGGCTGCAATTTGATCTTTTTTATGACGAGCAAACCAGGTGCGGAACTTCTCCTTGTTCATTGGATCAAGGTTGCGCGATGCGGTCCAGCCGTTGAGAACGGGAATAAAGGTTGTACTCTTGTCGATCTGGTTTGTGTTGCCTGTAAGCGCCTTCATGATAGAGGGGGCAACCGTTGTTGCCATGCCGTAGAGTGCTCGGCTCGAGAACGTTGCTGCTGCAGCGCTGAATGCTGCCTTTTCAGCTGGAGAGACATATCCTAGTGAGACTATATTGCGGCGATGCTGAGCAATAAGATTGGGTAAAGGTATTTTAACGGGACATACGTCGGCGCAAGAGCCGCAGAGTGAGCAGGCAAAAGGAAGCTTTGCGGTCTCTTTATACCCTACCAGAAGGGGAGTGAGAACAATTCCCATTGGTCCTGGGTAAATTGAGCCATATCCATGACCTGTTATGTGACGATATACCGGGCACGAATTCATGCAGGCTCCGCAGCGAATGCAGCGAAGCATGGGTTTAAACTCGCTTCCAAGAATATTGCTACGACCGTTGTTGACCATAACAATATGAACGTTTTTCGGACCGTCGGCTTCGCCTTCACGGCGAGGGCCAGTGTTGATAGAAAATGATCCAGAGATCTTTGCGCCAACCGCACTGCGCACCAAGAGTTTCATCATGACATCAAGCGATCGCAAGTCAGGAACGATACGTTCACAACCCATGACGATAATTTGAGTTTCGGGGATGCTTGAAGCCATGCGAGCATTTCCCTCATTGGAAACTAACGTGCATGATCCCGTTTCGGCAACACCAAAATTGCATCCGGTAATTCCTACTGAAGCGTTCATGAATTCTGGTCGAAGAATCTTACGTAAAAAGCGGGTAATTTCTTCAGGATCATCGCTTCCGGTATAGCCTTTTTTCTCACGATAGAGATCGCGAATAGAAGTTCGATCGAAGTGAAGAGCAGGCACAACGATGTGGGAAGGAGCGTTGCCGGCTGTTTGGATAATGTGTTCTGCACAGTCGGTTTCTATAGCTGAAATACCGTGCTTTTCTAAAAACTTGTTAAGACCAATTTCTTCGGTCATCATGCTTTTTGATTTTACGCACGAGGTGGCACCAATATCTTCAAAAATGTCCAAGATACACTCAAGTGCATCAGTATCGGTGGGTGCAAAATACACCTGGGCTCCGTTTTTCTGAGCATTGGTGGCAAATTCACGTACATAGTAGTCAAGATTAGCAAGTACGTGGTCACGAATTTGCGCTGCATGATCACGGAACTCTTCCCAGTTATCAACTTCAGCTACTAAAGCATTGCGCTTACCGGTGATAACGTCTTGCGCGGTTTCGATAGCGCGGTGCTTAAAGGTGTCGGAAAGGGAACGATGAATGCGCTCTTCAAGGGGCGCATCGTCATAGATGATAGAAGACATGAATTACGCCTCCAATCGTGAGTCGAGAATCTGAGCAATATGAAGGACTTTCATATTGCTTGAAACAATGCCTGATTCGCGCATGCGATCAAGGGCTCCCTTAATATTCATAAGGCAAGCTTGATCGGCACCGCATAAATAGTCCGCTCCCGTAGCGAGCGCAAATGCCACTTTTTCTTGGACCATATGGCCAGATACTTCGGGTTCTTTAATGCTGAAGGTACCACCAAAACCGCAGCAGCGATCCATTTCGGGCATTTCGATATAGGTCAGGCCTTCAACGTTTTTAAGAAGTGTTAAAGGTGGCTCCTTCACTCCAAGCATGCGGGTCAAATGACAGCTGGCATGGTAGGTTACGGTTCCATCAAGATGGGCTCCAACATCTGTGACGCCAAGCACATCAACAATAAACTGGGTAAATTCGTAAATACGCGGAGCAAGTTCAGCAATCTTTTGGCTGTATTCTTTATCGTCCTCAAAGAAGTGAGGGTATTCGGCTTTGATTGCCCATGCACAAGAACCAGTAAGAGAAACAATGGTGTCATATTTGCTGTAGGCATCAACGACCTTTTTCATCATAGGCTTTGCTTCTTCGATGTAACCTGAATTGGTAAAGGGCTGACCACAACAAACGCTATCATCGGGAAGCTCTACTTCGCAGCCAAGACGCTCAAGCACGTTTACGGCAGCAATTCCAACCTCGGGATAAAACATGTCAACCATGCAACCCGGGAAGAACGCGACTTTCATAAAGGGTCCTTTCTCATCGATACTTTTAGCTTCGTGGTTTCTGCGCAAAATGGCAAGGTGATGTTCGCAGACGAGAAAGGTGGGCAAGTAAATGGTATGAAATGGAGGAAAAACAAGGAAATGTGAAATTATAGTTAGATGCACAAACGAAGGGTAATTGCCCCTTGACGTGTACGAATAATTTTGCAATTATAGTTCGGCTGCAAAAAGCAGTCAGAACTAAAAAATTGTTCCGCTGCCCAAGACAGCTGGTACCGAAAGGTTTAATCGCAGATGCGGCCCGCCGAGGTGGTTAGTAAATGTTAAG
>USIG01000077.1 GCA_900554685.1 uncultured Cryptobacterium sp. | reverse complement strand
ATCATTCAGACATGATTGGGACTAAGCGCTAGCAACACATTTTTTCCTATAACCCGCATTTCTTTTTTTGATCGAAAACAAAACGGCTTGCAAGAAAAGTATCTCCTGCAAGCCGTATGGGTAAAACGGCGTTTACGATATCGGGCATAGCACCCTTTAACTTCAAGGCCCTAGTATCTTAGGGCCTTGATCTATAATCCGATTGGTATACAACCCGAGTTTAATTTGTTTCTCGGGTTTGCGTGTACAGAGAAAATAGGGCCTATTTAACCGTTAAAACAGGAAGATCGGTTGAGCGCAAAACCCCTGAACTTACGCTGCCAAGCATACCGCGAATTGCACCAAGACCCCTGCGTCCCATAACAATCATGTCGCAGGACTGAGATTTACAGTATTCTGCGATTGCTTGAACGGGAGACGGATGTGCAATGGCATCAAACTCTACTTGCTCGGTGGGAAGATTTGGAAATTCAGCGGTAACTTCCTGAATCATTTTTTCTCGCTTTTTCGTGAGCGAATCATCGTAGAGATTTTCGTAATCAAGATAATCAATGTAGGTCGGCGTTGAACCTAATACAGGATCGCTTTCAGAAATGGTAGGAGCAACGCTCATCGATACCACGTGCAGAATAGTAATTTTGCTGTCTTCGGATCCCTTAATAAGTCCCAATGCCGCCTTTACGGCGCCCATCGCGTGTTTAGAGCCGTCGAATGGAACTAAGATGTTCTTGTATTCCATGATTTCCCCTCTCGTTTGCCCTGATTACATCCTAGCATGAGGGGGTGTTTGTGGACTGACATTTTAACAATATATTGTTGAAGAGATTAGAGACAAGTGAGACATTTACGTGAAAATTAGGCACTGCCTACATGAGTGATTTCGTCAAACAAAAGATCAAGGTGATCGCTGCGATGGTTAAGTGCTGGAATATAGGTAACATCGGGCGAGAGGCTGTGTTTGTGACAGCACCCCTCAAAGTGTTCTTTAGCAACAAGGGCAATATCGTAGAGCGATTCGAGACAATCAGCTGCAAACCCAGGGGTCACCAGTGCGATGCGGTTTGTTCCTTGCTCTGCCCATTTTGTTAAAACGGTTTCAGGGGAAGGTGTCACCCAGGCACGTGAATTGTCGAAACGGGAATGGTAGGCAATATCCCAATCGGATGCAGTAAGCCCCAATAGTTCTGCGGTCTTGCTGAGCGATTCTTTGGTTTCCTCCAGGTAGGTATCTCCTGCCTTTACGTTGCTAAGAGGGATGGAGTGAAGTGAAAAGAGTATCTTGCTTCCAGGTTGCCAAGTCCACTGTTCAGCTATTGAGCGGGCAAGGGCCTGTGAATACAAGGGATTGGAAGCATATCCTTCAATAACCCCTGCAACTTCTAAGGCAGGAACAATACTCAAAAATTTTTCTTTGCACGTTGTCGTTGTGCAAGTGGCAGTTTGAGGAAAGAGGGGAAACCCTATAAAGCGACTACATCCCTGTTGTTTGAGAGTATGGTAAGCATCCTCAATCGAAGGGGATCCATAACGCATGCCAACCTCGGCAACAAAGGGAAGGTTATTTTGCAGGAAACGTTTATTGAGGGCGTCTCGCTGCGCGTAGGTCTCAACGAGAAGAGGTGCACCCTCAGGCGTCCACACCCTTTGATAGCGAGGAGCAGTTTTACGGGGATGTTTACGCGCAATAATTCCGCGGAGGATTGGCTGCCAAAGAGGGCTTGGAACAGGAATGATATTTTTGTCGGAAAGAAAATCAATAAGGTAGGGACGAATATCGCAAGGCCTCGGCGATGCGGGAGATCCCGTGTTGATTAAGATAACTCCAATTTTTTCCTGTTCATGTCTCATGCTCGTGACTATAGCAGAGGCTTGGGGTGTTTTATGGTGAAGTATAGGCAAGTATCCTCGGAAGGCACGCAAAAGGTGCGCTGCGTGTATACTCGAATGCGAGAAAAAGTACGAAGAGGAGAAAAAGCGCATGGCTTTTTTATTCGGTTGTGAAAATGTGCATCTTGAATATCCCACCAAAACCATTTTTGATTCTCTTTCCCTTGGCGTAAGCGATGGGGATTGCATTGGTGTTGTAGGCCGCAATGGCGATGGAAAATCGACACTGTTGGGCTTATTCGACGGAACGGTCGAACCTGATGAGGGCCGTGTGGTGCGAACGGGCGGCGTACGATTTGCTTCTTTGCGACAAGACGATACGCTAGCTGACGCCCAGAGTGTTGGCTGGAATATCGTGGGGGATGTTCCAGAATACGAATGGGCATCAGATGCTTCTGTTCGACAAATCATCGATGGACTCATTGGTGATATTGCTTGGGATGTACCTGTCGGTACTCTTTCCGGTGGTCAACGACGTCGAGTTGATTTAGCGCGGGTGCTGGTAGCTGATGCTGATGTGCTTCTTCTTGATGAGCCCACTAACCATCTTGATGTGGTTGCTATTACGTGGCTAGCAAAGCATTTACGTAAACGATTTGCCCGTAAAGACGGGGCTTTGGTAGTGGTTACCCATGATCGCTGGTTTTTGGACGAGGTATGCGATCGTATGTGGGAAGTCCACGATGAACTGGTGGAGCCATTCGAAGGCGGTT
Organism: uncultured Cryptobacterium sp.; assembly: GCA_900554685.1. Lineage (GTDB taxonomy): Bacteria > Actinomycetota > Coriobacteriia > Coriobacteriales > Eggerthellaceae > Anaerotardibacter. Next base: position 5,561 of record USIG01000077.1, on the reverse strand, counting down.
ATTCAGCTTATATTCTGCAGAGAGTAGAACGCCAGCGTCAGGCGGAATTGGCAGAGCAAAAGAGACAAAACCTTATGCGTCGTGAACTGGCTTGGCTCTCTCGTGGTGCGCGTGCGCGTTCAACGAAGCCAAAATTTCATGTTGAAACAGCACAGGCACTCATTGCCGAAGAGCCACCTTTGCGCAATTCGGTTGAACTGAAGCGTGCTGCTATTTCTCGTTTGGGGAAACAATGTGTCAACGTGGAAAACGTGAGCTTTTCCTATGGGGATCGTAAGGTGATCGACGATGCAACATGGCTTATTGGGCCAGGTGATCGCTATGGTTTACTTGGCGCAAATGGTGCAGGCAAATCCACCTTGTTAGAAATCATTCAAGGAAAATTGCTTCCGCAAACAGGAAGGGTAAAAATCGGAAAGACCGTTAAGTTTGCCTTCCTATCCCAAAAACTTGAAGAGCTCAATCCTCTAGGATCGGATAGGGTGCGAGAAGTGCTTTCTCGTTATAAAAGCCGCTATGTTATAGACGGAAAAGAAGTCAGCCCGGCATCGCTTTTGGAATCGCTCGGGTTTACTTCAGCGCATCTCAATATGCCGGTCAATACTCTTTCGGGTGGTCAGAAGCGTCGCTTGCAGTTGATGTTAATCTTGCTTGATTCGCCTAACGTGCTGATTTTAGACGAGCCGAGCAATGACCTTGATACTGATATGCTTGTTGCGGTAGAAAATGTGCTTGATACCTGGCCTGGTACTCTTATCTTGGTAAGCCACGACCGCTATTTGATGGAGCGCGTTACCGACGATCAGTATGCGCTTATCGGTGGTAAGGTGATTCACGTCCCGCGTGGTGTTGATGAGTATCTTGAGCTGCTTCAAGAATATTCTGCAGGACAATCGACCAACACTTCTTCAAAGCAAGATCAAAAAAAGCATCATGCTGCATCAGATGGCAGCGAGTCGGTAAAAACTGCGACAGCGCAATCGGGAGATGATTCTTCTCATCCTGCGCTGAGTGCAGCACAAGCGCGTGATATTCGTAAAAAGTTGCAATCGCTTGAGCGAAAGATGAATACAGCACAGCGCAAAGTTGACGAAGCAAAAAAAGCCCAGTTAGCAGTCGATCCCTATGACTATGTAGCTTTAGGTGAAGCGCAAGAGGTGGTAAAGAGCTGCGAGGATAAGCTTTCTGCCTTGGAAGAGGAATGGCTTGAATGCGCTGCGTTGATTGAAGGCTAGCTTTCTTATTCGGTAAGCTTGCGGTAAAGTAATTCTTTGCGAAGAGGATTACCCAGAAAGGGCACTATGGAAACAAACAGCCGTATAACGGGAGCAACGAGGCTCATGGGTGTTATAGGATCCTACCTCGAGTATTCCAGTTCTCCTGAGATTCATAACGCCGTGTTTGAAAAGCTCGGATGGAATTATGCTTACGTTCCTCTTGAGGTTTCTGAAGAGAATCTGGAAGAAGCAGTTCGCGGGCTGGAAGCGCTGGGTTTTCTGGGATATAACGTGGCAGCCCCGCACAAAAAACGGATCGTGCCTTATCTTGATGAAATATCACGTGTGGCAGAGATTATGGGTGCGGTAAATACGGTAGTAATCCAGGGTGGTCGATCTCTGGGTGACAATGCCGATGGAGCAGCCTTTATGCGCAACCTGGTGCTCAATGGCATCAATGTATTAGGCAAAAAACTTACGGTGCTTGGCGCGGGAGGTGCGGCATCTGCGGTTATCGTTCAGGCAGCGCTTGATGGTGTTGCGCAAATCGATGTGTTCAATCGCGATGATTCGTACGTAAAAGGTGGGCGTGCCTTGATAGAGCGTCTGAAAGAGTACTCTTCATGCGAAGTGGCTCTGTATGATCTTGCGGATACTGAAAAACTTCGTGCTTCTATTGCTGAATCAACATTGCTTTTGAACGCTACCACTGTTGGTTCCCCTGATGAGCCGGGTTGCTTGATTGATGAATCTATGATTACCCCCGATTTGATTGTTGCGGATATGGTGTATACCCCGCGAGAAACAGAGTTGCTTTCACGGGCAAAAGCAAAAGGAAACAAAACGCTTGATGGCGTAGGGGTCTTTTTGCAGCAGGCAGCTATTGGTGAGCGCCTTTGGGTTGGCAGGGAAATGCCTCTTGATTATGTGCGCGAGAGATTCTTTTCTGAGTGAAATAACTCTGGCAGCTCTGGCCCCTAGCTCATAATTGTGATTTTCAGCAGCCCATTTTGTGGGCTGTTTTTTTGTTTGGGCCTTCAGTCCCGCCGAGGATGCGCAAGCATTCAAAACAAAAATCTACCTGCTCTGCGGGTGGTGCTGATTTTGAGCCTTGTAGCCTTGGTGTTGTTCGATAGGCTCTGCTGTCAGAATTTTGTAGGGCAAAGATTAAGCGGACAGGATGGGCAGGAAGTTTCGGGTAGAAACAAAAAACGCACGTAAGAGCTACGTGCGTTGGAGTTTAACTGGCGGAGGAAGTAGGATTCGAACCCACGGTGCCTCTCGGCACAACGGTTTTCAAGACCGCCGCATTCAACCGCTCTGCCATTCCTCCGTTTTTAGCACGAACTAGAATACCATATTTCTCGGAATTTCACAGATGAATATCCTATGATAGTTTGGATAATATGAGAAAGGCACATATTCACGCAAAATTGTCCAAGGATCCAAGGTGGGGTTATTACCTGAAGTTCAACTTGGAGCAGGAGTGCTGCCTCGCCTTGAGGTGAGCCTTACTTGCGTGATGGTAGCCTTTTAAGAGAACTAGATTGAAGGGCATCTGCGTGCAGACTGACGAATATTACATGCAGCTCGCATTGGAGCAGGCGCGTCTTGCCGAACAATTAGACGAAGTTCCCATTGGGGCGGTGGTTGTTTACGAGGGAAAGGTGATTGCCCAAGGGTATAACCGCCGAGAAATTGATAACGACCCAGCCGGTCACGCTGAATTTATTGCAATAAAAAAGGCCTCAGAGCATTTAGGGGTTTGGCGTCTTTCGGGCTGCACGGTATATGTCACGTTGGAGCCCTGTGTTATGTGCGCGGGGCTCATGCACCAATCCCGTATTGAACGCTGTGTGTATGGGGCTGCTGATCCTAAAGCAGGTGCGCTCGGGTCGCTCTACTCAATCAATTCGGATGCGAGGTTAAACCACTGTTTTGAAGTAACTCCAGGGGTATGTGCCGAAGAGTGTGCCTCGAGGCTTCGTCAGTTCTTTCGAAAGAAAAGAGAACGTAACAAAGAGCGAAAAAGGAAGGCTCGTCTTACAGCGGACGGGTATGATAAGGAAACGAAATCAACGAGTAGTGAGTGCTAGCAGTGAGTGGATTTGCTGTCAGAGAGGGATGCAAAGTGAAGAATTACGTGAGGTTAATTTCTCCGGCGAAAATAAACCTGGTGTTAGCGGTGGGTTCACCGCGCGAAGACGGTTTTCACACCGTACACACCATAATGCATTCGCTTGCGCTTCATGATTCACTTACCATGCGTCGTTTTGAGGAAGACGACGAGGTTTTAGGCTCAGATAAGGCAGGACTTTCAATTGTCCTTAAGTGCGAAACATCGGGCGATATTGATGCGCTTGAAGTGCCTGCAGAAGATAACATTGTGTATCGTGCAGTACAGGAACTTGCCAAAGAGCTTGGTCGTGCTGAAAACGAGACAATTCATATGTCTCTTTCTAAGGTGATTCCTGCAGAGGCTGGCCTTGGAGGAGGCTCGTCGAATGCGGCGGCTGCACTGCTTGGCGCAGCGCTGTTGTGGGGCATTGATCCGCAAGATGAACGACTGTATAAGGTGGCTTCACGCTTAGGTGCCGATGTGGCCTTTTTCTTGAAGGGTGGCTGTGCTTTTCTCTCAGGAAAAGGTGATGTTTTTGAGCAGTCGTTAAAGCCTCGAAAAGGCTTTATCGTGCTGGTAAGACCTGCGGTGGGTGTTTCGACCGCTAAGGCTTATGCGGCCTTTGATGCCAATCCGCGTTATCCAGAACAGGGTTATCTTGATCAGCTAGCTTCGCAAACGGACGCGGCCGAAGTTGAGCTTTGGAACAATTTAGCGGATGCAGCTTGTGAAGTCGCTCCTGAGGTGGCAGAAGTTCTCAAGTGGGCAGAAAGCCATCCCTATGCTCAGACGGCACTTTTATGCGGAAGCGGATCGGCGGTAGGTATTTTGTGCGACTCCTATGAAGATGCCTATAAGTGCTCTTTGGATGCCTACAAACGCGGATGGTGGAATCGAGTTACCTCATTTGCTCCTGTGGGTGCCTCGGTACTTGAAGTTTATTAAAGCGGAAACGAGCAAGGCTATCGATAAGGTAAGGAAAGTTTTATGGAAATCGTTCTAATCGTTCTTGTAGTGCTTGTCATTGCTTTGGTGATAGCGCTTGTGGTGATGTATAACAACTTTGTCCAGCTTCGCAATCGTGTTGACAATGCTTGGGCACAAGTTGATGTTCAACTTCAGCGAAGGCTTGACCTTATTCCGAATCTCGTTGAAACGGTCAAAGGGTATGCGACGCACGAAAATGCTACCTTGACTCAGGTGACTGAAGCGCGTAGCGCAGTTGCAAATGCTGGCTCTCCTTTAGCTCGAATGCAGGCAGATTCTGTGCTTACCAATGCACTTAAAAGTTTATTTGCTGTTGCAGAAGCCTATCCTGACTTAAAAGCGAATACGAATTTTCAACAGTTGCAGACCGAACTTTCCGGAACTGAAGACAAGATCAGCTATATGCGTCAGAGCTATAACGATGTTGTTATGAGGTACAACAACGCAATTCAAACCTTCCCGGGTGTGCTGGTAGCAAACCTTTTCCATTTTGATAAGCGCGAAAGCTTTGATGCTAATGCGGCTGCCGAGGAAGCTCCTAAGGTTTCCTTTTAGAGGAAAGATTGAGCCCAATTCTTCTTTATGGTGGTAAAGGGGATTTCGTTTCATGGCAGGAAAGGTTTCCTTTCACGGCAGAAACGGAAGTTTGGGGCTGGTCTTAGGGAGGAATTGGGATGAGCGACAACGAGATGGTGTAGATAAAGCATATGATTGCTAATGCGATTATTGTAGGGTGCGGAGGTTTTATTGGGGCTCTTTTGCGCTATGTGTGCTCCCAGTTATTAGGTGGAGTCCCTTCGGGGGCTTTCCCTTTTGCAACCTTTGTGATCAATCTGGGAGGCTCTTTTGTAATTGGGGTAATGTCGGTACTTTTGCCGGCGCTCTTTCCCGATAGTAAGGCCCCTCTTTTGTTTGTTTCAACAGGCATTTTAGGAGGATTTACGACCTTTTCTACCTTTAGTTTAGAAACTTTCGGGCTGATTGAAGAATCTCGTTACGCCTTGGCTGGCGCGTATGCCCTCGGCTCGGTTGTGGTGTGTGTTGTGGGCGTGTGTTTAGGACGAATGATAGCGCGAGCAATTGTAGGGCAGTCATAGTAAGCCACAGCAGTTGATGGCGAACAGGGTTGTAGAGTTGTAGAGTTGCAGGGCTGTAGAGGTGTAGTGCTGTAGTGCTGTAGTGCTGTAGTGCTGTAGTGCTGTAGTGCTGTAGTGCTGTAGTGCTGTAGTGCTGTAGTG
>USIG01000076.1 GCA_900554685.1 uncultured Cryptobacterium sp. | reverse complement strand
GCATCATTGACGATATCTTCAAGAGGACGAGATTTTTCTCTTCCGCGCACATAAGGAACAATACAATACGTGCAGAAATTATTGCATCCAATCGAAATAGGAAGCCACGCAGACCAGCGAGATTCACGCTGCGAAGGAAGGTCTGTGGGGAAAGATGATGCCTCAGTAAGAACTTCAACCTGATGGCCACCCGCTACGATCGCCTCATGAATAAGCCGAGGCATGCTTGCCAGGTTAAAAGTACCAAACACTACATCAACATGAGGTAATTCTTCAGTTAGCTTTTCGCCATCACGCTGGCCAATGCAGCCTCCAATAACAACAACACGTTTACTAAGAGGTGAATCGGTTCGTAGAGGAACGTTTTTAAGGGAAGCAACCTGTCCTAACAAACGAATATCGGCCGCTTCGCGAACGCAACAAGTAACATAAATAATAATATCTGAATCTTCAACACTGTGAACTTGTTTAGATCCAAGAGCGCTTAACATTCCTACGATTCGCTCCGAATCATGTTTATTCATCTGGCATCCAAAAGTAACCACACTAAAGGTGGTACCAGAAATGGAATCAAATGTTGCGGTATCCCAGTCTGGGATTTCAGTGAGTAGAGATGAGGAAGATGAAACTTCTTTTAAGGTATCCATAAAATAAGGCAGTCTTTCTTAAGATCAAGTACTAAAAGTGCTTTTTTAGCAGGAACTGTCATACCTTGTAAAAGCGATTTAATAAAAAGAGTACAAGGACAAAATTCGAACTGCTTACTGAGCTTGTGTGGGAAGAGAAGTACGAGGTTCAACCGAGAATCGAATTGCAGTGCGATATTCCCCATCGATAACAATATCTGCAAAGGAAGGAACACATACGATTTCAATACCCACGGGAGATAAAAATCCTCGCGAAATTGCAATCGCCTTAACCGCTTGGTTCACTGCCCCAGCACCAACAGATTGAATTTCAACATGAACGCCATCCTTAATCATCCCTGCTATTGCGCCAGCAACGGAGGCAGGTGATGATTTCGAAGAAACTTTCAGACATCCAATAGAGGGATTATTCTGTGATGTTGCGTTTGTCGTACTGCTCATAAGGTTGTTCTTTCAGGGTACAATAATTTTGCATTTCACTAATTCGTTTATTTGATAGGTCTGATTTATTTTACTCACAACGTACAAGACAATCAAACATTACGTTATGAATCGCTCCTAAATTCACTAGGAACTAAAGGAATATTTACCACAAGGGAATTTTTACTTGAAGTAACAGTTGGCTCGACATTCGAATCCAAATAATATGCATCTGCAAGATCCTTGTAAGAAGACAAGATTGATTGTTTAAACCTCTCAAGATCCTGCTTATCAAACGATACGGAGTGTAGTCGTGCTTTGTTTTGGAATACCCCTTGCCCCTGGCTGGCTTTGTGCTTGTTTTTATGAAGGGTCTTATCTGAGGAGACAGAAGGTTTGTTTTCAGCCAGGAGAAACTCCAAATGAACAGGAAGTGGTTTAATCTCTCCTTTAATGATTCGATGAGCAGTGCGCTGTGAAAGAGGAAACCCCAGTTGGTTTGCAAGCTTGGCAAGCGATTCAGCATCGTCAACGTAGGCAAAGCGCTCCATATAGGGAGTCGATTCATCATAGGTTGTAAAAATATGAGAAAGAACCGAAGCTGCTGTTGATCCCAGATGGAACAGAGTAGATACGATAGAGGCGCTACTTCCTAGATATACCGAAATATGATTTCGCTCCTCAATAGCAAATTCCATTGCAGTTCGTGCGATGTTGTGTGGACCTCGAAGAATCGGTTTTCCTTCATCGTTTTTTGAAATTGAAGGATAGGTAGATTGATCGCGCTTCTCAGAGAGCTTTGAAAGGTCTGATTCAATATGAAACACCGACCCTAAGCCAGGTTGAGAGGCGAGGATTGTAGCACAGGTAACATTTTGCTTGATGGAATAAAGAGCCATACCGCGTCCGTGAACGCCCCATTTATCCGAATGAAACGTATCAAGTTTAGAGGTAACAAAGGGTTCGAAAACCTTGTCATGCATAGAGGTAGGAATACCGTCACCATCATCAAGGATCGTGGCAAAACGTTTAGAGCCTTCAGTCCACGTTGCAAGAAAAATAGCATGGGCATGGGCGTCACGAGAATTTCTGAGAAGCTCGATAACAACGTCTTCAAATGAGCGAATATCTTGTAGGGCTTGTCGTCTTTGAGCCTCAGCAGCGCGAAGTCTTACAAAGCCATTACCAAGATCGTCCTCTACGCGAAAATACTGATCCCCTGAGACCGTATGAATAAATTGTTCAAGAGATGAATCCATAGGCTCTTCCTAAAGTGGCCTATGCTGCTCTAGCATAGGCCACTAACTCATTTTCTAAACGTATACAGGTAGTAAGAGATTCTTACTTAGCGTAATCAACTGACCTTGTTTCGCGAATAACTACTACCTTGACCTGTCCAGGATATTTAGTTTCGTTTTGAATCTGCTGAGCAATGTCATGGGCTAAGACGGTTGCATGAGATTCATCAACTTCCTCAGGCGTAACAATAACGCGAACTTCACGTCCTGCCTGAATTGCATGCGTACGCTCAACACCTGGATAGGAATTTGCAATTTCTTCTAGTTTCTCAAGACGCTTGATGTAAGACTCAATATTTTCCTTACGGGCGCCAGGACGAGCAGCGGAAACCGCATCTGCTGCCTGAACCAAGACATCGACCACTGAATTAGGCTCAACATCGTTATGATGGGCTTCAATTGCGTGAACGATTTCTGGTTCTTCTCCGTAGCGACGAGCCAGGTCTGCACCGATTACGGCATGAGAACCTTCGATTTCATGGTCAACCGCTTTTCCGATGTCGTGCAAAAGACCAGCACGTTTTGCGGGAACCGGATCAAGGCCTAGTTCAGAGGCCATCATCGAACAAAGATAAGCAACTTCAAGGGAGTGGTTCAAAACGTTTTGACCATATGAAGTACGATAACGCAAACGCCCCAAAATCTTTTCAAGCTCAGGATGAAGGTCATGAATGCCCGTATCGAAGGTGGCCTGTGCGGCTGCATCCTTGATCTGCTGATTTACATATTTTTCAGCCTTGTGGAACATTTCTTCAATACGTGCAGGATGAATACGACCATCGCTAATAAGGTTTTGCATAGTGACACTTGCGATCTCGCGACGAACCGGGTCATGAGAGGATACCGTAACGCATTCGGGGGTATCATCAATGATCAAATTGGTACCGGTAATCTGCTCGAAGGAACGAATATTCCTTCCTTCCCTACCGATAATGCGACCCTTCAGATCATCAGAAGGAATATGAATAGTAGATACCGTAATCTGAGAAGTATAGTCTGCAGCCAAACGCTGAATAGCGATGCTTAAAATCTCGCGAGCTTTCTTGTCAGCTTCGGCTTTTGTACGAGTTTCAGCATCACGAATGATAGCAGCAGATTCGTGAACAACGTCTTCCTTTAAGCCATCTAAAAGTTCAGTTTTTGCTTCCTCAGAAGTGAGTCCGGCAACTTCTTCAAGACGATGAGAAACTTCGCGCTCTGCGCGCTCCACCTCTTTTACTCGACGATCAACCTGACCTTGAAGAGAAGAAATTTGATGTTCACGATGATCAAGTGATTCGATGCGCTTATCGAGACTTTGTTCGCGTTGGTTAATACGATTCTCTGCAGAACGCACCTCACGCATACGTTCATTGCTTTCGCGCTCAGCATCTTGCTTCATCTTTAAAGCTTCATCTTTTGCTTCAACAAGTGCTTCACGCTTGAGACTTTCCGCCTCCCGCTTTGCATCAGCGAGAGTTGTTTCAGCTTCGCGAGCAGCGTCTGCGTTACGTTGTTTTAGGACTTTTTGCATCAGGAAATAACCGATCAAAAAGCCTATTACGATGGCTACAACTGCAGCCACAATAATTTCAACCATTGAACTCCCTTTCGTTCAAACAGCGATTTAGTACGAGAGCCAAGGACACAAAAGATGCCCTGGTACACCGGGGCAAGAGCACACGCCAAAATGAAGCGACACTATTCACTTGTAGAAAAAATATAACAAGTACCGTTTCTGGTACGTAAGCTCAAGCATATTGATCATAGCCAAAATTTATAGTTTTGACTAGATAGTTTGCGTGGGTGGCATTTGTTCACGAACAGAAAAACAAGATACCTAGACAATAAAACCACTACTCTTGCGTCTGGTACCATTCACGGGCAGCTTCACTTGCCAATGATGAACTATACCCGCTTCGCACCAATTTTGCATAAGCCGCCTGTAATTTATTTTTTGAACGGGGTGGTTTTTTACATAGAAGTGCGATAGCGGAATCTTTTTGGCTCGGGAAAAGACAAAGGTAGGCATCAGGAAAATGTGGCAGTTGCTCTTCAGGATTAATACCGTGACGCTTTAGTTCTGAAACGATACCGGCAAGACCTTTTCCAGCACGAAGTCGCGAACGTATAAGGACATCGGCAAATCGAAGATCATCCAAATAACTACAGCGAAGAGCACGCGCAATAGCGGCATCTATTACCTCTGGAGGGTATGAATCCTTTTCAAGGCGTCCTCTTACCTCAACAACAGATCGGTCACGAACCTTTACCAAGCGTTCAATCTTTTTAAAAGCTTGAACTTCAGTTTTTTCTTCACTGCCTATCGAAGCATTGCTGGATGTACGTAAGTTTTCATGAGAAAGAGAAGCACTTGATGTAGTAAACATTTCTTCAAGTGCTTCTTTTGTTACATAGACCATAATATGAATCGCGTTTCTTGGAAGATGTCGTTTTGATCTAACGAGTTAGGCATTAGCAGAGTTTGGAGCCTCTTCGCCAATTGCTGGCAAGTTAAACTCTTCACGAATCTTATTTTCAATTTCATCGCGAACGTCAGGATTTTCCTTCAAGGTTCGTTTAGCGGCTTCTCTTCCTTGTCCTAAACGCTCATCGCCGTAATTAAACCAAGATCCGCTTTTCTTAACGATTCCCGCTTCTACACCCATATCGAGAACACAGCCTTCCTTAGAGATGCCTTCTCCATACATGATGTCGAACTCTGCTTGGCGGAAAGGAGGTGCAACCTTGTTCTTTACAACCTTTGCACGTACTCGGTTACCAATAAACTCGCCATCTTTTTTAACCGAGTCAAAACGACGAACATCAATACGAACGCTTGAATAAAACTTTAAAGCGCGGCCACCTGTGGTTGTTTCAGGGTTGCCAAACATAACGCCGATTTTTTCACGTAATTGATTGATAAAAATACAGGTCGTGTTTGAACGAGAAAGTGAGCCTGCAAGCTTTCGAAGTGCTTGGCTCATAAGGCGTGCCTGAAGACCGACCGTGGTATCACCAATCTCACCTTCAATTTCAGCACGAGGAACAAGAGCAGCAACAGAGTCTATAACGACGCAATCTATAGCACCAGAACGTACAAGCATGTCACAGATTTCAAGTGCCTGCTCACCAGTATCAGGCTGCGAGATAAGCATTTCGTCAACATCGACACCAAGCTTGGCAGCATAGACTGGATCGAGGGCGTGTTCAGCGTCAATGAAGGCAACTACCCCACCGGCAGCTTGCGCTTCAGCAATAATATGTAAGGCGATGGTTGTTTTACCGCTTGATTCAGGACCGTATATTTCAACGATGCGGCCTCGCGGAACACCGCCAATACCAAGGGCAATATCAAGAGGAAGAGCCCCTGTTGGAATAACACCAATTTGCAAATTGGTGGATTCTCCCAATTTCATAATGGAACCTTTACCAAATTTCTGTTCAATTTGGTCAGTTGTAATTTTTAAGGCCTTTTCTTTGTCCTGGCTCATTATTTCCTCCGTAAAGGTGTTCTACGTTTGACGTATAGAGCATACACGAACAGGTGTTCGTAATCAACATAAAACTCAAAGACTACGATTCCAGCTCGGTATATGCCCTATGGTAAGCAAATAATCTGTAATGAATCTTGCGTTAGCGCACTATTTTTCTGACAACCTTGCACCATCTCTTTATCAAAAAGAAACTAATATCCTTAAATACTTAGTTTCTTGATAAGAGCTCTTTTACCGTAGTTGTTACTTGGTTTCTTGTTGATAAGAATCCGATTCCTCAGGAAAGGAAGTTTCTGGATCAAGTGCTGCTTTGTAGAGATCAAGCGCAAACAGAACAGTCTGACTTCTTACCTGCGCTCTATTGCCCTTAAAATGTCGAACAAAGGTTTTTGTGTCAGAATCTGTTGCTAAACCAAACCAAACGGTGCCAACAGGCTTTCCTGGTACCGCTCCTCCAGGACCTGCAATTCCTGTTACGGAAACCGCTATGTCGGTTCCGCAAACCCTGCGAGATCCTTCGGCCATTTGCGCCGCCACTTCGCTACTCACTGCTCCTACACGAGCAAGATCTTCGTTTGATACGCCAAGTACACGCTGTTTTACCTCGTTTGAGTAGCTAATAATGCCTCCCTCAACAGCTGAAGAGCTGCCAGAAACCGCAGTAAGACTGCCCCCTATCAATCCTCCGGTACAGCTTTCTGCAGTTGAAAGAGTACGGTGCTGTTTTACGGCAAGATCAATAACGCAACTTGCTTCTTTTTTGATCGAATCCTTAAGAACAATCTCGTGAGCCTGCCACGGAAGTTTTTCACTTTGTACTTGACCCTGTGCAGAAAAATTTGAAAAGGAATCATCAGGATTAAATTTAAAAACAGGAGCACACTTAACGAAATAATCGCACATCGACACAACGGTAAGCACCAAAGCAACGATCATGAAGAACCAGGAAACCACATACATTATCGTCTCCATCGAGGAATGGAGATCGAGGATAAAAGGTGATCCTTTGATAATGAAAAGCAAGATAGCAATAATCTGAAAAACCGTTTTTGCTTTACCGTACCAACTTGCTGCAATAACGATGCCATGCGTTGCTACGAGCATGCGCAAACCAGAGACAATAAATTCGCGCCCTAAAATAACAAGGGCAACCCAAGAAGGAAGTAACTGCAATTCTACGAGCGCTAAAAGAGCAGCAGCGACTAAAATCTTATCGGCAAGAGGGTCTATAAATTTGCCAAAATTCGTTACTTCTCCCCTGCTTCGAGCAAGATATCCATCTAACGCATCGGTGCAGGATAAAAGCGCAAAAATAAAGGCAGCGATCCACGGTTTCCACAGGTCTGCATCAGGCCAATCAGGAAAATAATCAGGCCAAGGAGAAATGAAGGCAACCACAAAAACAGGAACAAGAAGGATTCTTACCATAGTGACAACATTAGCAGGAGTCCATAGTGCTTGTTCTGAGGTAGTTTGTTTAGTCACAAGATGCCTCCATCTCATACAGAAGCGTGTCTTCAATCGTGCAGGAAACAAACTGTCCTACCTCGCCCTTTTCAAGATAGGTTACGCCATCAACATCAGGAGCCTGAGATTGGCAGCGCCCGAAGAGCTGACCATCCTCTTCTTCACCAAGGACAAGCACCTCACAGGTAGAGCCTACACGGCGACTGATTTTTTGCGAAGAAACCGCATCAGCGATATCGCGAATAGTTTGAAGACGTTCTTGCTTAGTATCATCATCGATTTGCTGAGGAAGATCAGCTGCGACAGTACCCTCTTCGGGAGAGAAGGCAAAAACCCCTACGTAGTCGAAATCCGCATCTTCTATGAAAGTACAGAGATCCTCAAATTGTTCGTCAGTTTCACCGGGGTAGCCCACAATGAGAGTGGTACGAAGGGTGATATCAGGAATTTCAGCACGAAGATGAGCGATCATATCCATAAATTCCTGATAGGAGCCGCTTCTATTCATTGACTTCAAAATAGCTGGATCACAGTGTTGTAAAGGAATATCAAGATAGTTACAGATATTGCTGTTCTTTTTCATAACACCAATAAGCTCATCGGTAATACCAGCAGGCTGAAGATACATTACGCGAAACCAGGTTTGAGGAAATTCCTTGGCAAGACGTTCAAGAAGGCTTGCTAAACTCTGACGAGGATGAAGATCAAGACCCCAAATACCAGAATCCTGGGCTATAAGAACAATTTCTTTTGCACCACCTGCAATTTTAGTTGCGACATCAGCTCGAATGACATCATAGGTAAAACTATGGTACGGTCCGCGAATAAATGGAATGGTACAAAAAGCACACCGACGACTACATCCGTCAGAAATTTTTACATACTCACTAGGCGAATAGTTAAACTCAACACAGCGTGGTTGATAAGATGAATCAGGTAATAGAGATTGCATTA
>USIG01000075.1 GCA_900554685.1 uncultured Cryptobacterium sp. | reverse complement strand
AATTGGCAAAAGAATTTGATATGACCAGCAAGGAGCTGCTCGATCGTCTTGCGGAAATGAAAATCCCCGCTAAGAGTCATGCCAGCATTCTCCAGGACGCCTATGTTCAGAAGGTTCGTAAGAATCTTGAACCTGAAATCAAAGAGCGTGCGGGGGAGTTGGAAGACGAAGAGGCAAAGCAGCTCGCCGAAAAGAAGGCAGAAGAGGCACAGCGCAAGGCTGATGAAGAAGCAGAGCGTCGCGCTGCGGTTGAAGCTGAGCGTGAGGCCCGCGAGGCAGAACGTGCGCGCCGTGAGGCTAAGCAGGCAGCAAAGCAGGAAAAAGCCCAAGCAAGCGCTGCTCCAAAGAAAAAGATTTCGAATTCTCCTTTCGAGAGCTTAGCTTCACAGATTGAACGGGAACGTCAGCGCGTAGAGCGCGAGGCAGCAGAAGAGCGCGAACGTAAACGTGCGGCTGCTCGTGCGGCTGAGGTTGCCAAAAAGCAAGCCGTTGAAGAGGCTCTTCATAATCGTGGTCGCAAGAACTCAAAACACACCACAACACAACATAAACAGCCTCCAAAGGCTGCACCGGTTACCACAAAATCTAACTTCTCTTCGTTGTTAGATCAGATCAACAATGAACGTGAACGCCTTGAGCATCAAAAGCAAGAAAAGGCACAAGCGAAGAAAAATCAGCGTAACCATGATGCTCGTCCTGATCAAAAGAATGATCAGCGTGCTCACAATAAGAAAAACAAGAAGCAACGTAGGGGCTTTGAACCTTCAGTTCCTGAATTGGAATCGCAAAATGATGCTTCCAAGGGTGAGGATCGCTATGCACAGATGGCTGTTCAGGCAGAGAAGCTTCAGCGCGATAAGGTTCTCGCAGAAGCTCGTGCTGCGGTAGAAGCGGCAAGCCATGATGGAGAAGGCCGCCGTAGGAAGCGCAAGGAAAAGCGTGAAGCTCAGGCTCGTGAACGTGCAGAAATGGAAGCCTTAGAAAAGGGTCTCGATCCTTCTTTGGTGCTTGATGATTCTGTGGTGGAAATTCCTCAGGGATCAACAGTTGCCCAGTTCGCTGAATTGGTTGACGTTTCTCCTAACGACGTTGTAAAGCGTCTGTTTATGTTAGGCCAAGCTTTAACCCTTACCCAGTCAATGAGCGATGAATTAATTGAGCTGATTGCTGACGATTTGGGCCGCAAGGTTCGTGTGGTTTCTCCTGAAGAGGAATTTGCGGTTGTCTACCATGACTCTGAGGAAGACTTGAAGCCACGTCCTCCTGTGGTTACGGTTATGGGCCATGTTGACCATGGTAAAACATCTTTGCTCGACGCTATTCGCTCCACTGGCGTTGCAAGCCATGAGGCGGGTGGCATTACTCAGCATATTGGTGCATCGGTGGTTAATATCAATGGTCGCCAGATCACCTTTATCGATACTCCTGGTCATGAGGCATTTACCGCTATGCGTGCACGTGGTGCGCAGGTTACTGACGTAATTGTTTTGGTTGTTGCAGCTGATGACGGCGTTATGCCTCAGACTGTTGAAGCTATCAACCATGCAAAAGCCGCTGATGTTCCTATTGTTGTGGCAGTCAACAAGATTGATAAGCCTGGCGCTACTCCAGAGCGCGTTCGTCAGGAATTGACAGAATATGGCATCATCCCTGAAGAGTGGGGTGGCCAGAATATGTTTGTTGATGTTTCTGCTAAGCAGCATTTACATATCGATGATCTGCTTGAAACCATTCTTCTTCAAGCAGATGTTTTGGAGCTTAAGGCAAACCCCGATGCTCCTGCGTCTGGTTATGTTATTGAGGCTAAGCTTGATAAGGGTCGCGGCTCTGTTGCCACGATGCTTATCAACCGCGGTACCTTGCATCCTGGCGATGTGGTTGTTGCAGGAACCTCCTATGGTAAGGTTCGTGCTCTTATTAACCCCCGCGGTGAACATGTTGACCATGCAGCTCCTGCTGACCCGGTAGAGGTTCTTGGTCTGAACTCTGTTCCAACCGCAGGTGATGAGTTCCGCGTCTTTGAAGATGAACGCGATGCTCGTCGCTTGGCCGAAGAACGTGCTTTGCGTGCTCGCTTGGCTCAGCAAGAAGCTCGTTCTCATATGAACTTGGATGATCTGTTTGCACGTATTGAAGAAGGCAAGACTACCGAGCTTAACCTTGTTGTTAAGGCTGACGTAGTTGGCTCGATTGAGGCACTGCGCGATGCACTTTCTAAGATGGATCAATCCGAGGTTAAGATCAATATCATCCATGCTGCTGTTGGTGGCATTACTGAAACCGACGTTACGTTGGCAGCAGCATCTGATGCTATTATCATTGGCTTCAACGTTCGTCCTACGGGCAAGACCCGTGAAGTTGCCGAGCGTGAAAAGGTAGATATTCGCCTGTATCGCGTTATCTATCAGGCAATTGAAGATATCAATGCGGCACGTGTTGGTTTGCTCTCACCTGATATCGTTGAAGAAGACACCGGTATTGCTGAAGTTCGTGAAACCTTCAAGGTACCTAAGGTGGGCACCATTGCTGGTTGCTACATCACAGAAGGTGAAATTTCTCGTGATGATAAGGTTCGTATCGTTCGCGATGGTACGGTTATCTTTGAGGGTACGATTCATAGCTTGCGTCGCTTCAAGGACGACGTTAAGAGCGTTTCTCGTGGCTATGAGTGCGGTATTGGCATCGAAGGGTATCAGGATATCAAGGTTGGCGACACGATCGAGGGTTATCGCATCGTTGAAAAGGAAAGGGTTGAATAGCCATGAAACAAGGGTCTTCAAGCCGTAAAGTCAACGAGCAGGCTCGTGAGGTCATTGCAAATATCTTACTTTTTGAAATGACCGACCCTCGTTTGGCAATGGTAACTATCACCTCGTGCGAGGTGAGCTTCGACAGAAGCGTTGCCAACGTATTCTATACGACTGAACCTTCACGTTATGTTGAAGTAGCTGAAGCTTTTCAGGCTGCAGCAGGGCGAATTCGCTCTCTGATGGCTAAGAAGCTGTCTTGGCGAGTGGCACCAGAATTGCGTTTTATGCTTGATTCTAGTGTTGATCAGGCTGAGCGAATTGCTGAGGCTCTTGCTCGTGACGCTGAGCGTAATTCTTCATCAACTGAAGAGTAAGGAGTGTTTACGTGGTTACTCCTCAGACGAATACCACGCTTTCTGAAATCGCCGAGCGCTTAAAGGTGCTCGACGATTTCGTTATTTGTGGTCATGTTAATCCTGACGGCGATTGCCTTGGTTCGCAGCTGGCACTTTGTCATGCCTTGAGAGCGCTTGGTAAGAAAGCAACGTGTGTTCTTGCACGCAATGAGCCGATTGAAGTGGGATTGCAATTTTTACCTGGCAGCGAATCGCTTTTGTGGGCTGATGATTATGCAGAGCCTTGTAGCGTGTTTATTGCTGTCGATGTTCCTACTATTGAACGCATTGGGGATGCTGCTCAGCTTCATGAGCGCGCTTCACTGCACTTTACTATTGATCATCATGCAGTTGATACCTCTATGGCGGAGTTTACGTATGTTGACCCTGATGCTAGTGCAACATGTCTGCTTATTTGGGAGTTGACCTCCTACCTTGGGGGTCGTTCTCGAGACGTTGCACACTGTTGTCTGACGGGCCTCATTACCGATACGGGCCGTTTTGCTTATCAGAATACCGACGCTCGTTCGTTTGCTGCCGCTGCCGAAATGATGGAGTGGGGTGCTGATCCGACCGAGGTCAATCGTGAGTTTTTCCAAAGCAGGTCTCTTGCTTCTATCGAGCTGGAAAAGATTACGTTAGAGCACATGGAATTTTATGAACAAGGCCAATTTGTTCTTTCGTATCTTTCAAAGGATGACTTTACGGCATGTAAGGCGCTAAAGGCTGATGCGGAGCCTCTTATCGATTCGCTTCGTTCAATCAGAGGAGTTAAAGTTGCTCTTATTCTTCGTGAAACTGACGAGGCAGTGATCCGTGGGAGCTTGCGTGCGAAAGATGATGAAACAGATGTGGCAGCCGTTGCCAGAACTTTTGAGGGAGGCGGTCATAAAGCTGCAGCTGGGTTCACGTTTCATGGAACCCTTGATCAGGCACGCAGTGCGGCATATAAAGCAGTTATGTCTCAGTGCTTTTCACAAACGAGCAATTTCGCAGCTTCTGATATCAGCGTAGATACTGTTCACCCTTCTTCGAAAACTCATTCTGGGTGTCAGACTGAAGCGGGTGAGCAGAGTGAGTAAGCGCGGGTTATCTGGACGAAGTTGTCTGCTTGCTCTTAATAAGCCAATTGGTATGTCTTCCCATGATGTGGTCAACGTTGTTCGTCGTGTGTTTAATGAGCGTCGGGTAGGGCATGCAGGAACTCTTGATCCTCAGGCGTCAGGTGTGCTTTTAGTTTGCGTTGGCCCTGCAACCCGCCTTGATGCGTATCTGGTGGGGCATGGCAAGCGCTATCGCATGGGTGTTACCTTTGGTCTTTCTACCGTAACCGATGACTCTGAAGGGGAAATTACCAAAGAGCTTTCCGTTCCCGATAGAATTGCTGAAGAAGAGTTTGCCCAAAACTATGTGGAGCATATGGTTGGCCAAGGCATGCAGGTTCCTCCCATTTATTCGGCTATCAAAGTAAAAGGTAAAAAGGCCTACGAACAAGCGCGTGCTGGCAAAGTGATCGATCTTGCACCACGTCCTTTTGAAATATACGATGCCTGTCTTTCCGAGGTTCGCGATACCTTGCGCCTTGATAGCAAAACCGGTATCGAGTGGGTCTGCGAGATGAGTGTTTCGAAGGGAACCTATATGCGTTCTCTTGCACGAGACATGGGTCGAGATCTTGATTGTTGTGCGTATGTAAGCTCACTTGCGCGTATACGTTCTGGTTCGATCGTACTTGAGGATTGCGTGAGCCTTGAACGTCTTGAGCAGGATAAGGAATCTGCTCTTATTGATCCGCTTCGTGCGCTCGGGATCCGTTTTGCGTTTGCCCGCGAATGCGCAACAAAAGTGGAGCATGGCTCCTCTCTGTTGGATGAGGATCTTTCTTTAAACGAGCCACTTCTGACAGAGCTCTATGCTCCTTGTACGTGTACGACAAGTGTTATCCCCTCAACTAAACCTCCAAAACCCAATGAGTTGGTAGGTGTTATAGTAGATAATCGCTTGAAAGCACTGTATGAATATCATGAGTCCGAGCATCGATATATTCCTCGATGCGTGTTTTCGATAGGTGTTGAACGTGGCAGAACTGTATAAGGTTGACGAATCATTTGATCATTCTTTGTTTAAGGATGCTTCATGTGCATTTGGGGTATTTGATGGCGTCCATTTGGGTCATCAGTATCTTTTGGAGTGTGCTCAAAAGACTGCTCAGTACAATGGGGGCACCTCTATTGCGCTTACCTTTGATATTGACCCTGATGAGATCTTTCATCCCGAACGTCTTCGTAAGCTTATGAGCAACGAGCGCCGCCTTAATACTCTTTTATCAAGCGGAGTAGATGCGGTAGTGGCACTTCCTTTTACCCGCAGTTTTGCTGGATTGTCACCGGCGGAGTTTTTGCTTGAGACCTTTAATGGGTTTGCTCCTTCTAACCTCCATGTTGGTCTTGATTTTCATTTTGGTGCAAAAGCTGCTGGTAGTGTAGCTGACCTTGCTGAATGGGGTGCTGCGGTAGGTACGCATATTGATGCACACAATTTGCGGAGCGCCGATGGTGCTCCTATCACCGCGACTCGTATTCGTTTGCTTTTGATGGAGCATGATCTTAAGGAAGCAGAGCGTCTTTTGGGACGTCGTTTCTCTATGGTGGAAAAGGTTCGTCCTGGTCGTGGTGAAGGTGCCGATATGGGCTTTTCCACAGCCAATTTGTATATTGAGCCAAATCGTCGTGTTTTAGCAGAAGGGGTATATTCTGCTTATGCGATAGTTGATGGCGTTCGCTATCGCGCTGCTGTGTCGATGGGCGTTTCTCCTGTATTTGCTGACAAAACTGATGCAAGCTGCGAGGTTCATATTCTTGACTTCGACAAGAATATTTATGGCGAATATATTGAAGTTGAATTCGTGGAGTACTTACGTCCTATGATCAAATTTGATACAACCGAAGAACTTATTAAGACGGTTATGGGCAACATTGCCTATTGTCGCGATTCGCTTGCGCTCTAGTTTGTGTAAGGGAGTTTATTATTATCAGTGATGAGGACATACGCCGAGTAAGACAGGCCAATGATCTGGTCGAGCTTTTCTCTGAGCGCAGTGTAATGCGACAGAGGGGAAGGGATTTTTGGTGTTGCTGTCCTTTTCATCAGGAAAAAACTCCTTCTTGCAAGGTAGATCCTGCGTCACAAACCTGGCACTGCTTTGGTTGTGGTGAAGGCGGAGACATCATTACCTATGTTCAAAAGCTTGATGGCGTAGATTTTCTCGATGCGGTTCGTTTTTTGGCACGCCGTGGTGGAGTTGAACTTCATGAGTCACCTCAAGCTCAAAAGTCTCATAGCAAAAAAGCACGTCTCAAGGCGGTTTGTAAAGAAACAGCTTCGTATTATCACCTTCTTTTGATGCGTTCAAGCGATGAGGAAGCGAATCAGGCACGTACCTACCTTGCATCGCGCAATTTGGGAGGATCTATTCCTACGAGCTGGATGCTTGGATTTGCCCCAGGTAAGGGAAGGCTTATTACGCATCTGCGTTCCCTTGGCTTTAGTGATGAAGAAATGATCGAAGCTAATGTTGCGATTCGATCAGGTAACAGGGTAAACGATCGATTCTTTATTCGAGTTATGTTTCCTATAGCTAATGTAAGAGGCGAGGTTATTGCCTTTGGTGGGCGTGTTATTGGTAGTGGTGAGCCGAAGTATCTTAATACTGGCGATACTCCGCTGTTTCATAAATCGGAAGTTCTGTATGCGCTTGATAAAGCAAAAGCAACCATGGCAAGCACAGGTGTTGCCATTGTGGTAGAAGGCTACACTGATGTTATTGCGCTTCACGAAGCTGGGTTTACTAATGTGGTTGCCACCCTGGGAACTTCTTTGACTCGCCAACATATTCGTATTCTCTCTCATCATGCTAAATCGAAAATCATTTATCTCTTTGATGGTGATGAGGCTGGACAGCGTGCTGCTGACCGCGCGCTAGGATTCATTGATTCTTCGGTTACCCCTGAAGCGGGTAATTCTAAGGTGGATCTGTGCGCGGTGACGTTGCCAGATAATCTTGATCCTGCGGATTTTATTGCTGAGAGGGGAGCTGAGGCGTTTTCTGCTGTTTTGCAGCAGGCGATTCCTCTTATACGATTTGGTATTGATAGGCGACTTGCTCGTTACGACCTCACCACTCCAGAGGGAAGAAGTCGTGCAACCACTGATGCGCTTTCCGTTTTAGCTCCTATTAAAACATCGTTGCTTGCCAAAGATTATGCCGTCTACATTGCAAGCAAAGTTCATGCACGGGAGCAGGATGTCTTAGAGCGTCTCGATCAGCTCAAAGCTCCCACGGTGCGCGATTATGACGCTTCGAATGCGCAGGTTCGCCAGGTAAGTCAGAAAAAGCAACTTCCTGCACGGGTGTTAAGCCCTCTTGAAAAAAACCGACTCCGTACCGAACGCGAGTTTTTAAGTTTGTGTGCCCACAATCCTGCAATGATCTCTGATTTTGTTAATGAGTTAGGTCAGACCGAATGGCATGATAGCGTTCATCGTGATCTTGCTCTTGCTTTGCTTGATAACGCGGGAAGTGAATCTAGTCTTACGGTAGCCGATCTTATTCAGGAGGCACAAAAGCGCTGCCCGTATGCACAGCGTATCTTAACTTCTTCGTCGCTGCCCTCTGATTCTTCGGCTTATGATCTTTTGCGTTTTATGGCTGATGAATTGAAAATCGGTGATATGGAGCAGGCAATTGCAGTAATGCGAGAGATTCTCGAAAAACTGGATATTCTGTATCTGAAAGATAAACTTTATTCGGAAATCAGCGGCGGTGAACAGCAGATGACATTGATTGCCAGAGCTTTGGTGCAGGAGCCGGAGTTTATTATGATGGATGAACCTACGTCAAATCTCGACTATGGAAATCAGATTCAGGTGCTGAAACGGGTCGTGGAATTGAAAAACAGCGGTAAAGGGGTTGTCATGATTACACACTCTCCCGATCAGACATTTCTTTGCGCGGATGAGGCGGTTCTCTTTTTTCGGGACGGGAGTGTCGTATCCGGTGAGGTCCGCGATGTTCTCACGGAGGAAAATATCTCGCGCCTTTACGGCGTGGAGATTGAAATCG
>USIG01000074.1 GCA_900554685.1 uncultured Cryptobacterium sp. | reverse complement strand
TGCTGAAATCTTCTGAATTGGTAAGACTCTTGGTAAGATCCGAACGATCTGAGTTAGGGACATCGCATCTTTGTTCATCGGCACAATCTGCTTCACGTTCTTCATGAAGAGCATCCCAAATCATCTTGGCTCCAATAAAGCCCAAGATGGCGAAGGTGATAATGCCTGCATAGTGCGAAATTACACCACTTACAAGATTCCCAAGAAAATAGCCTATACAAGGCATGAGGCCCTGAAAAAGACCAAAGGCTACTGGCATCAAAAGAGCACGCGCTTTGGAGTTGTTTTGATACACAAACGTATTCGATATAGTGACGGCAAACGCGTCCATAGAAAGTGCTATTCCAAGTAGCACAATTTCGGTAATACCCACAAATGTCCTCTCTTCGCAATTTGATCACTATAGAGCAATTTAGATCAGAGGAAAATAGGTAAAGAGAGTAGCGTTTCGTTTGATGCCGTGGGATAATAGCGCGTGCTTGTAGGAGGGCGTCAAAGAGGGTCGAAGTAAACTTAGTAGGTGCTTAAAGGATGAGGAATGACTAACCAAGAACAAGATCCTTGCATATATAACGAACAGCTCAATGCCAACCAGCATGAATCCAAGAGTCCTGCCGCTTGCCTAGATAAAGAACCTGCCGAAGAGGCAAGCTCCAAAAAACCGATAACGTTTTCCAAGGGTTCTTTGCGCGAGGAACGTCCTTCTCATCCGAATAAGGCAGGCGATGCACGTACTGCACGTATGGGCACGGGTTCTATCCCAAAACTTATTATGGAATTTGCTGTCCCCTCCATTGTGGGAATGCTCGTTAATGGCGCCTATAACGTAATTGACTCTATTTTCTTAGGCCAGGCAATGGGTGAAATTGGCCTTTCGGTAGCAACGGCAGCCATGCCTTTGATGACTATCTTTATGGCGCTTGCTATGTTGATTGGCAACGGCGGAAACGCTCTTGCGGCTTTACGCTTAGGCGAGGGTAATAAGCAAGCGGCGGAAAAGAGCTTAGGCAATACCGTTTGTTTGGGTATTATCGCAGCGCTTATCGTAGCTGCACTTATCCATATCCCTGCCTGCGTTGAGGCTATTCTTGCCTTGTCTAGCGTCACGCCTGACATCCGAGACTACACCTATTCCTTTATGTATATCTTGGCGCTTGGTTTCATCTTTCAGCTTATTGGCATGGGTGTTAACAACTTTATTCGTACGGCAGGTGCTCCCAATCGAGCATTAGCGACCATGGTCATTGGCACCATTTCCTGTATTGCATTTAACTATCTTTTTGTGTTGGTTTTTGGATGGGGCGTTGTCGGAAGTGCTTTGGCTACTGTCCTTGGTCAGGCTATCTCGTGCGTGTGCGTACTGTGGTACTTCCTGTGCACTAAAGATGTTGCGTTTAAGTTGTACGCTCGCAATTTAAAGCTAGAAGCAGAAGTGGTTGGTCTCATCATTTCTTTAGGTGCAGCAAGCTTTATTATGCAGCTGGCTATGTCGGTAATTAATTTCCTCGTTAATTATCTGCTCGTGTTGTATGGTGGCCAATCTCCGTTGGGGGCTGAAGCCGCTCTTGCCTCTATTGGGGTAGTGCAGCGCTGCGCTATGTTTACGGTGCTGCCTCTCATCGGTATCGCGGTAGCAATTCAGCCGTTGCTGGGCTACAACTACGGAGCGGGTTTGATCTCGCGCGTGCGAAGCACCTTGGGATATGGCATATTGATTGCCACGATTTTAGGCACAATAATGTGGGCGCTTCTTCATGTCTTTGCCTTCGATATTGTTTCATCCTTTGGTATTCGTGATGATTCTCTGCGAGATTTCACGGTGTTTGCGCTTAATATCCAAGTGCTCGTGCTGCCTGTAGTTGGCATGCAGATTGTTACTTCGAATTATTTCCAGGCAACTGGTCAGCCAATGAAGTCGGTAATTTTATCTCTTACCCGGCAGGTACTTTTCCTTATTCCGCTCTACATTGTGCTACCGCTTGTGTTGCCCTATATTGCACCAAATCTGACGAGCCTTGATGCGCTCTATTTTGCGGTGCCTATTGCCGATATTCTCTCGGTTATCACATCTCTTATCTTTATTCTCTTCGAGCTTAAACGCCTCAAGGGTATAGAAGCTGGAACAATTCAGGCGAAATTTGGGAAAAAGAGCGCGTAAAGTTACCGATCGATAAAATAATGCGTTTTTCGTTGGTCTTATAAGAGCGTTTGCTACAATGGGCGCTTATAAGGTATGTACGCTAGGTGCTTGCGGTGAGGCTAAGCAGGAAAGGAACCAACATGAATGCATCCACCTCTCATTCTCGCGCTTATGGCAGTGCGGCATCAATTGCCTTTTGCGGGTTGTCAGTTGCTTTTATGGCGGTATCTGCATGGATTACGGTGCCCTTTGGATCTGTTCCTTTTACGCTGCAAACACTTGCGGTGATGTTTGTCATGTTTGCCTTGAAGCCCAAAGAAGCACTTGTTTCTATTGCGGTGTATCTTTTGTTGGGTGCTCTTGGACTGCCTGTGTTTTCTTCTTTTAAGGGAGGTTTGGCAGCCTTGGTCGGCCCTACGGGAGGCTTTATCGTGGGCTTTTTGGTTGCTGCTGCCGTAGCGCTTGCTCTTGGAGGCCTTGTTAAAGGAAAAGGAATTTTCGCTTCTGATAAAACTAAGTCGTTTTTAGGAAGCCCCATTGCTGCAGGGATGCTTGCTCGCAATCTTTTGATGGGCATTGTGTTTTTAATTGTTCTGTACGTATTTGGCTGGGTATGGCTGATGTATATGGGCAATCTCAGTGCCGAAGCTGCTTTTGTGGCAGCGGTTGCTCCTTTTGTTCCTATCGATGTTATTAAGATGCTTGCAGCGGTATTGCTTGCTCAGGCAGTTTCAAAGGTAATCAAATAACGTGTAACGATATACCGTACCTACTATACTCCCTAGTGCATCGAGGGGAAGGACATAGTAAATACAGCGCCTCCTTCGGGGGCGTTAAAGGCTGTAACGGTTCCATCGAAATCCTCGACGATTTCTTTTACGATGGCCAATCCAAGACCCGCGCCACCACTGTTTCGTGCGCGGGATAGATCGCCGCGATAAAAACGTTTGAATAACAACATAGGGTCTATATCGCCGATACCGCATCCATCATCTTTTACTGCAACCACTGAAGTGTCATTGACGCCGGAGAGCAAAATACAAACATGACCACCTTCTTCAACATGACGAATAGCGTTATCGACCAAGTTGATAAGAGCCTGCTTAAGGCGATCTTCATTTGCCAGAATATCGGGTGCAGCACCTTCGATGCTTAGCTCGACGTTTTTGTCCTGGGCTATGGGCTCTAGGGCGTCTACCACGTCTTTTGCGACATCTTCAATGTTGAGACGCTTTAGGGTGTAGGCGGGAACCCCTTCTTTTGCATGTTGAAGAGCAAGCAGGTCGTTGGTAAGTTTTTTAAGGCGTTCAGCTTCACTGAGAATTATTTCGCAAAAATGCTCACGGGTTGCTTGAGGCATATCGGGATCAAGTATAAGTTCCGCGTTGCCACTGATAGCGGTAAGGGGAGTGCGAAATTCATGCGCAACATCGCTTACGAAGGTATCCTGTCGTTCGTTGAGTGCTTTGAGCTCTTCTACGCGAGTGCTGTAAATGCGATTGAATTCGTTGATGCTTTCGGAAAGTTCATCAACCTCGCGCATGACACCAGTTGGAGCAAAAGCAATGCTGGCATCGCCCGCTTTTGAAGATTGCACTTTTCGGACCAGTTCAGTAAGAGGCCGACTGATAAAGTGTGCAATGAGCAAACTCAAGAAATAACAAATACACGCCGCAGGAATGATAGCGAGCAGCAATGCTCGGGGGCAGCCAAATACAAAAATTGCCACGAGTGCCATAAGCGCGCTCGCCAAAATTGCCAAAAGGGTAGCCAGAAAGGAAATATGCGTAAAAAGACGCATAGGCTTTTCTTCTCTTGGTTGATTGGTACGAGGCGATGAGACAGATCGTGGCATTACTAATTCACTTCCTGAAACGATATCCGTATCCTCTTGCCGTTTCGACAAGTTTTGGATCGTATCCTGCTGCTTCGATTTTATCGCGCAAACGTTTAATGTGAGTATCAACTGTTTTGGTTTCAGTAATAAATTCCCAGTTCCATGCGTCATGGAGTAAATCTTCGCGCGAAACCACCTTGCCAGCATTGCGCATAAGGCAGGCAAGAAGCTCAAACTCGCGCGGGGTAAGGTCGATAGGACCCTTGTCGCCCTGAGCTACGTGGGTATCTTCGTTAAGTGTGATGCCGCCAGCGGTTATTTCGTTTCCGGAAGTCATTTCGGTTCCCTGACTTCTCCGCAATAGGGCGCGGGTGCGTGCGAGAAGCTCTCGAACACCAAAAGGTTTTGCAAGATAGTCATCCGCCCCTAGTTCAAGGCCGACAACTTTATTCAGCTCGGTGTCGCGTGCCGAAAGAAACAGAATAGGGGTAGACATCTTTGCGCGAATACGACGACACAGCTCATAGCCATCGATGTTAGGAAGCATGATGTCGAGAATAAATAAATCAAAATGCTGCTGTTCTATTTTACGGAGCGCTTCTTCGCCATCGGAGGCTACTTCGGTAACATAGCCTTCCTTCTGCATGGCATAGCTTACGAATTCAGTAATTGAAGGCTCGTCGTCAACAATGAGAATGCGAGCAGGCGTATTTTCCATACGATCACCCTCCAGCTAGTATTATTGGACGCTTCAAAACAAAGCTCGTATATTTCACCCTCAATAGTATGGTAGCATTCGCAGGTAGAGCATACTTTGAAAGGGACTGTCAGAAATATGTTACTTGCAATTGACGTGGGAAACACACAAACCGTCCTCGGCATTTATGACAGCGATAAGCTTGTTCATATGTGGCGTGTTGCTACTAACGTAGATCATACCAGCGATGAGCTTCGAATTAAGCTTCATACGCTGATGATGGCGGAAGGTCTTGAATATTCTCATATAGACGGAGCTATCTTGGCCTCGGTGGTACCCGCATTAACTCATAATTGGGAAAAGGCATGTTGCCGCTCTTTTGACGTTGAGACTTTGGTGGTTTCGGCGGCGAGTGCGGGGCATCTGATTAATGTTGATCTGGAAAAATTTCCCGAGCTTGGTGCAGACCGTGTTGCAGATGCGGTGGCGGCAAAAAATCTCTATGGTGATCCGGTTATCGTGGTGGACTTCGGCACTGCAACCAATATAGAAATCATTGGTAAGGGCGGCATCTTTTTAGGTGGCATCATCGCACCCGGTGTGGAATCATCCATGCGTTCGCTTTTTTCCCGTGCAGCGCTGCTTCGCTCGGTAGAGCTGGAAGATCCTGGTACGGCAATCGGAAGCAGCACTGCTGAATGCTTGAAGGTGGGCATGGTGTACGGCGAAGCTGCCCGCGTTGATGGTCTTGTTGATCGCGTATTCGATCAATTGGGATACGAAGCAACCGTTGTTGCAACGGGAGGGCTGGCTCATCGTATTGCGCCCCATTCTAAGCGTATTGCCGAAATCAATCTTGAATTGACCTTACAGGGATTGCGCATGATCTATAACGAACTTTCACGTTAGAATTTTTCTCATAAAGACAAGACAAAGGCGAAGGAAGGTAGGCTTACATAATGCTGAGCGATATCGAGATTGCACAGGCGACCGAACCACGAGATATTACCGAAATTGCCGAAAAGGCAGGCATTGATCCTTCATATCTGGAATGTTATGGCCGTTCAAAAGCCAAGGTAGATTATAACTTGCTTCGCAATGAAACCCATGAGCCTGGCAAGCTTATTTTGGTTACTGCAATCAATCCCACTCCGGCAGGCGAAGGTAAAACTACCACGACCGTTGGTTTGGGTGATGCTCTGTCTCACTTGGGTAAGAAAACCGTTATTGCTCTGCGTGAGCCTTCTTTGGGCCCTGTATTTGGCATCAAGGGTGGTGCTGCAGGTGGCGGCTATGCCCAGGTAATTCCTATGGAAGATATTAATCTTCACTTCACTGGCGACTTCCATGCAATCGGCGCGGCAAACAATTTGCTTGCGGCATTGCTTGATGCCCATATTCACAATGGCAACGAACTTAACATCGATGTTCGTCGCATTACCTGGAAGCGCGTTGTTGATATGAACGACCGCCAGCTGCGCAATATCGTATGCGGCTTGGGCGGTAAGGCCAACGGCGTTCCTCGTGAAGATGGTTTTGATATCACGGTTGCCTCAGAAATTATGGCTATTTTCTGCTTGGCAACTTCTATTACCGATCTTAAAGAGCGCTTGGGTCGTATCGTTGTTGGCTATACCCGCGATGACAAACCAGTAACAGCACATGATCTTCATGCGGAAGGCGCTATGTGTGCATTGCTTAAGGATGCGCTCAAGCCTAACCTGGTACAGACTCTCGAGGGAACACCAGCATTTGTTCATGGTGGTCCTTTTGCCAATATTGCTCATGGCTGCAATTCCATTATGGCTACCCGTATGGGTCTTGCTCTGGGTGATTATTGTGTTACCGAGGCAGGTTTCGGTGCAGACCTTGGTGCAGAAAAGTTCCTGGATATCAAATGCCGTTTAGCAGGTATTCAGCCTAATGCTGTTGTAGTTGTTGCGACGGTTCGTGCCCTGAAAAATCATGGTGGCGTTGCCAAGGATCAGCTCAACGAAGAAAATCTTGAAGCGCTTGAGGCAGGTCTTCCTAACTTACTTCAGCATGTTGAAAACATCACCAAGGTTTACAAGCTTCCTTGCGTTGTTGCTATCAATGAATTTCCAACCGACACGCAGGCTGAAATTGATCTGGTTCGCGCAAAGTGCCAAGAACTCGGTGTTAATGTGGCGCTTTCTCAGGTTTGGGCTAAAGGTGGCGAAGGCGGCGTTGAGTTGGCTGAAGAAGTTCTTCGCCTGTGTGAACAGCCAAGCAACCTTGAGTTTGCCTATGAGGATGATTTGGGCCTTGCAGAAAAGATGGAAGCTATCGCAAAGCGTATTTATCATGCCGATGGTGTTACCTTTACGGCTGCTGCTAAAAAGCAAATTGCCCAAATTGAAGGCATGGGCTTTGCTAAAATGCCAGTCTGCATGGCAAAGACTCAGTACAGCTTCTCCGACGATGCTTCCAAGTTGGGTGCTCCTCGCAATTTCACTATTACGGTTCGAGAAGTTAAGGTTTCTGCAGGTGCAGGCTTTGTAGTAGCGCTAACCGGAAATGTTATGACCATGCCTGGTTTAGGCAAGAATCCTGCGGCATTCAAGATTGACGTGGATGAGAATGGAAAAATTTCTGGTTTGTTCTAAGGAACAACTGGCGCTTTAAGAGTACTTGTGTGTGCCGTGAAGCGTCGTGAAAAGAAAAAAGAAAGTACGATTTTGGTAGATCAAACATTTATTTCTGAAGTTGCAGCGGGAACCCCAACACCAGGTGGAGGAGGTGCTTCGGCTTACTGCGGTGCGCTTGGTTCGGCTCTTTTGTCAATGGTGGGCAATTTAACTGCTGGCAAGAAGAAATATGCCGACATAGAAGATAAGGTTGTTGCGCACTTACAACAGCTTGAAGAAGTTCGCGCAGAACTCGTGGATCTTGTTGAGCGAGATGCCCTTGCGTTTGCTCCTCTTGCTGATGCGTTTAAGCTTCCTCGCGAAACGGAAGAAGAAAAAGCATATCGTCACGAGGTTATCCAAAATGCGCTGATTGACGCTATTTCGGTTCCTTTCGCGATTATGAATGCCTGCGATAGGGTTATTGAGCTGAGCGATTTTCTTGCGCATTATGGCAACCGAACTGCTATCTCTGATGTGGCAACGGGAGTTTCCTTCGCGAAGGGAGCGCTTAAGGGTGCTGCGCTGAATGTATACGTAAATGCTGCAATGTTGGACGATCGTGCCATGGCAACGCGGTATACTGATGAAGCGGACAGACTGATAGTGGAAAGTGGTCGTCGCGCGGACGAGATTTACAACTACGTGTTAGAGGAAATCAGGTAATTACAATGACTCACGTTTTGCATTCCCGCCCCGTAACTGAAGCAATTGCGGAAAACTTAGCTCATCGTATTGAACGCTTGAAGATTCTGGGCATTGAGCCAACACTCGCCTTGGTTCGCGTAGGCGCACGCCCCGATGATTTGAGCTATGAACGTACCGCAGTGCGTCGTGCTGAGTCGCTAGGCATTACTACGCGTGTTTTTGATTTGCCTGAAACTGCATCCCAGGAAAAGCTTTTATTGCAGCTTCGCCGAATCAATGGCGATTCAAAAATTCATGGCTGCCTTCTGTT
>USIG01000073.1 GCA_900554685.1 uncultured Cryptobacterium sp. | reverse complement strand
TCTGCGGATCAATTACAAGACCGCATTAGGCACCCCTTACTTCCGTACGATAATCACGGAGAGGGGAGGTAGATCATGGCGAATTCTTTTCATGTTCACCAGGTGGGTTTAATCCCATCGGTTGTTGATCCCACTATTAAGTCGTCCACTTCTGCTCCTGTTGGTTCTGATCCACAAGAGCGCTTTTTAGAACTGGAACGTTTAACCTCTTCGTATTTGGATGATGACGATCGGGCGTTGTTGGAAAAGGCTTTTCGCTTTGCCGATGAGATGCATGCAGGCCAAAAGCGTAAGTCGGGAGAGGCGTTTGTCATCCATCCTGTTGAGGTTGCTATCATTTTGGCTGATCTTCACATGGATGTTGAAACGCTCTGTGCTGCTTTATTGCATGATACGGTAGAAGACACCGTTGCTACTAAAGAGCAGGTTACGCAGCTTTTTGGCGAGGCAATCGCAAACTTGGTTGATGGGGTTACCAAAATTACGAAGCTTTCCGTTGAAACGCTTTCTGATGAGCAGGCCGAAACGTTTCGTAAGATGCTCATTGCCATGAATAAAGATATTCGTGTCGTTGTTATCAAGCTGGCAGACCGCTTGCATAATATGCGTACCCTTTCGGCTTTACGCGAGGATCGTCGTATCTTTAAGGCGCGTGAAACCCTTGAAATCTATGCACCTATTGCTCATCGTCTAGGCATTAGCTCTATCAAATGGGAGCTTGAGGATTTAGCCTTTTTCTATCTTGAACCCACTAAGTTCAAGCAGGTTTCGCGTATGGTTGCTGAAACACGCAAAGAGCGCGAAGAGTACCTGGAAACCATCATTGAAATTCTTCGTGGCGAGATGGACAAAATTGGGGTAGAAGCTCAGATTATGGGACGCCCCAAGCATTTGTATTCCATCTACCAAAAGATGACCAAGCGTGGCAAAGGGTTTTCGGAGATTTATGACCTCAGTGCAGTACGTATCATTACCACCTCGGTAAAAGACTGCTATTCGGCCCTTGGTGCAGTTCATAGTCTGTGGCATCCTATGCCGGGACGTTTCAAAGACTATATCGCCATGCCGAAATTTAATATGTACCAAAGTCTGCATACAACCGTTATCGGTCCAACAGGTCGTCCTCTTGAAGTACAGATTAGAACCGAAGAAATGCATCGTATGAGTGAATACGGTGTGGCGGCTCATTGGCGTTATAAGGAAAAGGGTGGCAAGGGATCTGATTCTTTCGATAAGCAGATCGCATGGCTGCGCGAGATGGTTGACTGGCAAGATGAGACAAAGGATTCTCGCGAATTTCTGAAGTCCTTAAAGACTGATCTTGATCCAAAAGAAGTATTTGTCTTTACCCCGAAAGGTAAAGCAATGAGCTTGCGTTTTGGCTCAACGCCCGTTGACTTTGCCTATGCTATCCATACCGAGGTAGGTCATCATTGTGTAGGGGCGAAGGTTAACGGATCTATTGTTCCTCTGAGCTATCAGCTTCAGATGGGAGACCGTGTTGAGATCTTGACGCAAAAAAGCGCAACCCCTTCGCGTGATTGGCTCAACATCGTAAAAACTCCTTCTGCTCGTTCGAAGATCCGTTCCTACTTCTCTAAGATGAGCCGCTCTGATGATTTGCAGACAGGGCGCGATAAGCTTGTGCATGAGATGCGCAAGCATGGGCTAGGCATCTCTTCAGCGCAAAGTATGCGTGCTATGAAGCAAGTTGCAGAAGCGATGGGCTTCAAGAGCGCAGACGATATGCTGGTCAACATTGGCTCAGGCAAAGAAAATCCTATGCATGTGGCTAACCGCATGCTGAAAATATTGGTGGATAAGGGCACCGAAGATGCCGAAAAGCCTTTAATGGGCACCTCTGCTTCTTCTACGGGCAAGATGCCACCGATGCTTACCAGCGTAAAGCGTCCTAAAAAACATGAGACTCATGCCTCTAACGGGGTTGTGGTACGCGGTATCGATGATGTACTGGTTCGTCTTTCCCGCTGCTGTAATCCTGTGCCAGGCGATAAAATCATTGGCTTTGTTACGCGTGGGCGCGGCGTTTCGGTTCATCGTGAAGACTGTCCTAATGCCGTTGAGCTCAAGCAACACCCCGAACGAATTATTGAAGTGCACTGGGAAGATAGCGTGCCTGATGCAATCTATAACGTGGAAATCATCGTAGAGGCGCTTGACCGCATGAATCTGCTTATCGATGTGGCTTCGGTATTGTCAGAATACGGAGCAAATATGCTTAACGTTTCTTCCAATACTCATCGTGATGGTATGGCGGAGATGCGCTTTTTATTCCAGATTTCTGATATCAGTAAAATCGATCGTATTCTTACCAAGCTTCAAGCGGTTGAGGGCGTTTTTGATGCGCGTCGTATGATGCCGGGGAATACCTCGAAATAAAGTTCGGAATACCTCCAGTAATGAAGGGATTTACGTATGAAAGTACAAGTTAAACGCAAAGGTCATATTTTCGTGGTGCAGGGCGCCTGCGTCGATATCGAATATACCGTATTAGGGCCCATCGCAAATAATACCTATGTGATTTCAGACGGGGATTTTACGTTTGTTGTTGATCCTTCTCATGATGCTGATGCCATTTTGGCCGTGGTAGGATCGCGCAAGGTCGATGCGATTGTGCTTACTCATCATCACGCTGACCACACTAGCGCCCTAAAAGCGCTTAAAGATAAAACAGGCGCACGGGTTTATGCTTCGGCCCTCGATACCCCGGTAATAGAAAATCAACCCAAAGGCTTTCCTCCTGCTGAGTCTTGCAAAGTAGACGTGCAGCTCAAGGACAAAGACATTGTTAAGCTTGGAAGTATGGCATGGCGCGTTATTGCTACGCCAGGGCACACTCCTGGAGGAATTTGCTTATTCCTTGACTCCGATAAGGGTAAATACCTAGAGGGCGCCAATGTGCTCATTTCGGGCGACACCCTTTTCTGCGGTTCTATTGGCAGAACTGATTTCGAAGGGGGCAGCGATAAACAGATGCGCTCATCGCTTCGTCGTTTGTCGCAGTTGCCTGATGATACCTTGGTGCTTCCAGGACATAATTCGCTTACCACTATTGCCGATGAGCAACGTCGTGTCTTTGCGTATTTCTGTTAAAGGAAGTTTTTGTTTCTGCCAAAGGATGCTTTTGTCAAAACAATCGATGAAATGCTCGTGTATTAAAACTGCGTAAAACTGCAGAAACTGCAGAGAAGATAAGAGCAATTAAGAGGGCTTCTTTTAAGGAAGCTCTCTTTTTTAAGAGAGTCTTTGGCATACCCGCTTAGTGTGTGGAGTAATTTTTCCGCTAGATTCTTCTCATAAGAACTCAAGGGAGCGTTTACAATTAGTAACGGATTATTTCTTGAAGCGTACGAGGGGGGATTGCGGTGGCAAAGCTGACTAAGAAAGAACTTAAGAAGAAAAAGAAAAAGTTTGACTATTATGATGCATTTGACGCACAAGCAGAACTTGCCGTAAAAGAGGCAAAGCTTCTTAAGGAAATAGTTGATGAATTTGAGTCAGTAGAACAGGTTGAACAACGCCTCGAGCGTGCTCATGCTCTCGAGCGTGAGGCGGATGAGGTATGTCACAGCATCTTTGAAAGTCTTATAACTGACTTTGTCACACCAATCGACCGTGAGGACGTTATTGGTATTGCAGAAAACCTTGATGAGGTAATCGATCTTACCGAAGAGATTATTCAGCGTTTCTATATGTACGATATTCATTTCATGCATGATGATGCGAAGAAGTTTGTAAAGCTTATCGTTCGTTCGTGCGAAGCGCTTTCCAATGCTATGGCTGACTTCCGTAATTGCAAGAAGTCCAGTAAGTTTAAGTCGCTAATTTGTCAGGTTAATGAAGTTGAGGATGAAGCCGATGAGCTTTACATCAAGCTCATTCGTCAGCTTTACACCGAAGAGCGTGAACATACCATGCGCGTTATCGTATGGACCCGCTTGCTGGATGCCATGGAAGACTGCGTTGACCAGTGCGAATTGGTTGCCAATAAGATGAATATGGTTATGGTGAAATACGCTTAAATAACATCTGTTTTGCCCCGCTGTTTTTACGTGACCTACCGTATGTGATCTCTTTTCTTTAGAGAAAGCGGTTTTTTGGTACTATATAGCCATTGTTCTCTTGCGAGAAAGAAGACCATGGCGCTTATAGTTTCAAAATTTGGTGGCACATCAGTTGCTTCCCCCGAAAGAATTAAAAACGTAGCAAAACGCCTTATTGCTATGAAGCAGCAAGGTAATGATGTGGTGGCGGTTGTGTCTGCGATGGGCAAAACAACCGATGAATTGGTTGGCCTGGCAGCAGCACTCAACGACCATCCTTCTAAGCGAGAAATGGATATGTTGCTCTCTACGGGAGAGCAGGTAAGCATGTCTTTGCTCGCTATGGCAATCCAAGCTCTAGGCTACAATGCCGTAAGCTTTACCGGATGGCAGGCTGGCATTACAACCGATAATGATTTTTCGAGCGCAAAAATCGAAGATATTGATGCCGATAAGATTCGTGAGGCACTTTCAACAGGAGCTATCGTTGTTGTTGCAGGTTTTCAGGGTGTCTCTGAAGAAGGCGACATTACCACGCTTGGTCGTGGTGGCTCTGACACTACAGCCGTTGCGCTTGCGTATGGCATTAATGCAGATGTATGCGAAATTTATTCCGATGTTGAAGGCATCTATACGGCAGATCCTCGTGTTGCGCCGCGTGCCCGTAAGCTAAGCTGCATTTCCTATGATGATATGCTCGAGCTTTCAAGTGGCGGTGCTGGAGTTTTGCAGGCACGTGCAGTTGAATTTGCGCGTAAATATAAGGTGGTCATCCATTCCCGTTCTGCTTTCTCGGATGAAGAAGGCACACTTATCAAGGAGGTCGTTCCTTCTATGGAGCAGGCAGTTATTTCTGGTATTGCACACGATACATCCGAAATGAAAATTACTCTTCGTGGTCTTCCTGATGAATTAGGTATCGCGGCACGAGTATTTTCTATTTTGGCTTCTAGCGATGTTTCGGTTGATATGATCATCCAAAATGTTACCAATGACGGTAAGGCAAATATCTCCTTTACCTTCCCTGGTTCTCAAAAGGAACAGGCACTTTCGGCTGTGGAGCGCATTACTCAGCAGTTTGGTGCTACTTCTTTGATGGATGACAATATCGCAAAGGTTTCATTGGTGGGAACCGGCATGAAATCAAGTCCTGGTGTTGCTGCGAAGGCGTTTGCTGCTTTGGCGGAAAATAACGTAAACATCATGATGATTTCTACCAGCCCTATTCGTATTTCTGTTGTGGTTGAAGCAAGTCAGGTTCAAACAGCAGTTCGTTGCTTGCATACAGCATTCGGTCTTGATTCTGATAGCATCTTTGAAGAGACTCAGCTTTCTCCTGAAGAAGTTGCCGCTAAGATGGCAAAGGGTCGCTAGTTCCTTTTTTGCTAGTTATCCTTATCAAATAAATTATTGTGCTGGACGATCGCAAGCTCTTTACGGGCTTGCGATACTTCACTTTCTTCTCCTTGCCAATACCAGGTTCCTGATGCATCTTCATACCCGTTTAAGTTGATGGCGGGTATTTCTTGTTCAAGAGAAAGGAGAAAAGCAAAGTATTCATCGAGTGATAAGCCAGAGGCTTTGAGTACGTGTGCTCCCAGATAATTAAGGCTCAGATTGTATGTCTGGTTGCTTTTGTTAACGTGTTTTAATTCATCACTATTGGTCCAAATGATATAGGGTGTCTGATAGCGCATCTGTGTTTGCTCTATATCAAAATTGCTCAAAGAAATGCCTGTTGATGCTTCGGCAAGCTCATCGGCAAATTCTGGCTGGTGGTCGCCAAACATACACACGATAACAGGCCTATCGAGATTTTTAAGGGCATTTATAAATTCGTAAAACTCAATATCGGAATGACGAATGCAGCTGATGTATTCGTCTACCGCAGCATCGTCTTCGCCATTTACCAAGGTGGTAATGGTTTCCTCTTCGCTCAGTTCGCCTGTTTCATAACCACTATGATTTGCGA
This sequence comes from uncultured Cryptobacterium sp., assembly GCA_900554685.1. Classification (GTDB taxonomy): domain Bacteria; phylum Actinomycetota; class Coriobacteriia; order Coriobacteriales; family Eggerthellaceae; genus Anaerotardibacter. The sequence goes on along the minus strand of USIG01000073.1, from coordinate 2,385 downwards.
TAGTCACATCGAAAATAAACTGAGGAGTGTCATCTTTGGAGAGCAAATCAAGGACAAGGTCATAGGTTGCTGCATCGGTTACGAGACCACGGCGAGTTTCAGCATTCTCGAAGCTGGTAATATCGTAAAACGTCTCGAAACCAAGCTGCTCGTAAACTCGATCGCGTCGCCAGTTAGAGGCGTTTGCAGGATGAATTGCACTTGTTTTGTATCCAGCAGAAGAAAGATATTGCGCTACATTGTCAACATCTTGGAGATCGTAGAGCATATAGGGGTACACACCTGCGCCAAGAAGTCCGGTGCTCGATCCGGTTAAAAATTCAAATTCGCTATTACAGGTGCCTCCTCCAAGGGCGGAGACATAGGCATTTCCCGAAAGAAGCGCCTCATCACAGAGCGAGCGAAACAAAGGGATTCCCTCATAGGAATCATCAATGGTGCTATAGAGGGAAATATCCGAAAAGGTTTCGTTCATGATGACAATAATGCTGGGCTGTACTTGAGGGGCAAGTGCCTGAGCTTGTTCGGTAAGGTTTGCTGTTGAAAGTATTTCGTCGTTGTAGGTTGTAGAAGTGCCACTTCGTAAGTTGTATGCCTCTTCGGAGGAGTAGCCTTCAGGCTGCTGAGGGGTCAACTGCTGGGCACGCTGTAAAAAACAAAGAAGTGCGCCGTGCTCACGGTACGAATTAAGGCTGCTCCACACATCGACAGAGCAGTCATAGTCTTTTTCGATATCGACCGTAGCATACCAAGCGTACGAGCACAGGCCAATAAGAGCAGCAAGGATACTATTGACCAGAATTGATCGCTTGGAGAGACGAGCAGAGGGAATAAGGGTTAAAAGGCAGGCGAGGATCTCGAATATAATCCAAGCGTTCATGATGGCATCATCGATAACATAGGTATATCCTGCGCCTACGGCTGCAGCGGTTTGAAGCGCAACAACATCGGAAGGCAAGATGGGTTGTCCTTTAAAGAGGGCTACGAAATGATTTGCCACACCTATGACAAAACAAATGAGTAAAAACACCACTAAAGAGGTTTTAGTACGCTGTCCTAGGGAATAGATAAAGGCACATAAAACAGCTATTATCGCGCAATTAAGCAGGACAAAAGAAGGCTCCATTTCAAAGAGCTGAGTATTGTAGGGAAGTTCTACCAGGAGAAAGCCTGCAGGAATACAAAGAAATACGATAAAAGGTCTAAGATAGCGCTGAATCGTATTAACGGGTAGGGCTTTTTTATCCGCATAGGTAAAGAGGCGTTTGCGGCATACCAAAAGTGCTACAAAGGCAGCAAAGAAAACAAATGCGACAAGTGCAGTTTGCCAAGAAAGATCAATACCAAACATAGGGATTACTATCCTTGAGGGTTATAGGGTAGAGAGGAAAGAAACCTTTCCTCTCTCGATCACAAAGTGTTTAGCATTCTAGCGGTTTTTATGTCATTTTATGTATAAATGTATCAATTTTGTATATAAATTCGAAACGACAGAGACATCCGAATAACCCCTCAATTCAGCCAGTGAACCACCGATTTATCGTTGATTCAGGCAGTGCAAACTGAAAGTACACGCTAAATCTCTGAAAGCTAGGCTTGCAAAACCGCTTCCTTCATGGTACGTACATAGCTTTCTACATAAGGTACGCAGTCTTTGCCATACTGAGCGCAGAGCTTTACAATGGCGCTGCCTACAATGGCTCCATCGCTAACGCGTGCCATAGCTTGCGCTTGTTCTGGGGTAGCAATACCAAAACCAATAGCGCAGGGAATAGGCTGCTGCTGTTTGACGAGCTTGACCATAGCACCCACATCGGTGGTGATGTGTGAACGTACGCCAGTGACTCCCAAAGAAGACACGCAATATACAAAACCATGAGCTTTTTTTGCAATGGCAGAAATGCGCTCGTGCGAGGTAGGGGCAATCATAGGAATGCGGTCAATGCCAACCTTGGCAAAAGGTAGTTCAAATTCTTCTGACTCTTCGAAGGGAACGTCAGGCAGAATAATACCGTCAAGGTGTACCTGAGCTGCTTTTTGTGCGAAGCGCTCGATTCCATAGGAAAAAACAACGTTGGCATAGGTCATGAAAACCAAAGGAATAGAGGTATTCTTTCTAATACGTTCTACAAGATCAAAGACTTTATCGGTGGTGGTTCCTTGCGCAAGGGAGCGAACGTTGGCTTCTTGAATCACAGGACCTTCTGCAGTGGGATCTGAAAAAGGGATGCCGAGTTCTATCAAGTCGGCTCCAGCTCGTTCAAGAGCATAAACGAGCTGTTCGGTTGTTTCCAAATCGGGATCACCGCAGGTAATAAAAGGGATGAAAGCTTTTCCGTTTTCGAATGCGCGGGCAATGTTACTCATGGATATCTTCTCCTCGAT
>USIG01000072.1 GCA_900554685.1 uncultured Cryptobacterium sp. | reverse complement strand
CTTGACCTACAACGCAAGTGATTAATTTAGTTTCCTTGATGGGTATGTCAAAAGATGACGCTATTCAGGCTATTGGTCATGGGGCAACCGTCCAAGATTTACAAACGCTTAGTTCTTTAGGATTTAGTAACGAGATTACTGTTCTATTAGCAGATGAAAAAGGCAATTCGTATTCGGGAACACCAACAGTTACCCTAGGGCTTGATTCTGAAGGTAGTGTTGCGGCGGCTTCTTATGAAGCTCCGTGCGCATTGCTTGGATATGGTGATGTTGCTTTTGCTCCTGCTGTTAAGCAATTCCATATTGTTGAATTCATTTTAGATAAAGTTGGATTAAGCTCTGTGCAAATTGGCAGTGTCGAATTACCTGATTCTTCTGCATATTCCACTTACGAATCAGATCAAAAAACATTAGCTCGCGAACATTATTCATTTACGGGTAACGCTACTCAGGATGATCAAGCTTATTCGTGGGAAGTGACCCTTGACTATGATTACTCTGAAGCCAATAAAGAATCCGATTTGGCTTATACGGTAAAGCGAGTAAGCGTAGCAATCATGAAAGCCTAAAGAGGCGTACTATAGAATCTGTTAGATTTGAGACATTTTATAAGAATGCACTTTGGGGATTTAGGTGTTTTCTTATAGGTGCTTAAAGCGCTGTATAAAAAGATGTCGCTTAAGGAGGGGGTCTCAATGGATTCGAGACTTGCACCACTTTTTACACCCTGGAAAATTGGTACGTGTGAGATAAAAAACCGTATCGTATTAACTTCGATGGGTGGCACCGATTTATTCGGGTGGATGGAGAAGAACCATTTTGATGAGATGGGTGCTCGTTTTATTCTTGAAGTGGCAAAAAACAATGTTGGGTTAGTTTTGCCGGGCTGCCAACCGGTGTATAACCCTATGTTTGGTCAATGGTTATACAAAAATGAAAGAATGTATGACGATCTTGCTGCATGGATGCCAAAGTTGCATGCAACTGGTGCAAAATTATTTGTCCAGCTTACTGCGGGGTTTGGTCGATCATTTACCATTAGTAAGTTAATGGAAACACTCTATACCAATAAGTTTTTACGGGTGGTCTCTAAACCCTTTATGGATTTAGATAAAATTACCGCTACTGCTAGTCCTTCACCAAATCGGTGGTCAGACAAAGTGCCATCACGCGCTATGACTAAAGCTGAAATTCATGAAATGGTCGAAGCTTTTGTTAAAACGGCAAAACTCTTAAAGCAAGCGGGTGTTGACGGCATTGAGATTCATGCTGTTCATGAAGGATATTTACTCGATCAGTTTACGTTAAAGTATGTAAACCATCGTGATGATGAATATGGTGGGTCATTTGAAAATCGTTATCGTTTTGCAGTAGAGATTGTGCAAGGAATTAAACAAGCTTGCGGGAAAGATTTTCCTGTTTCTCTTCGTTATAGCGTTGTGTCAAAAACAAAGGGTTTTCGCGAGGGAGCTTTGCCAGGTGAGCAATTCACAGAGGTAGGGCGTGATAGGGAAGAATCGCAACGCGCTGCAAAGTATCTTCAGGATGCAGGCTATGATATGTTGAACTGCGATAATGGTACGTATGATGCTTGGTATTGGGCTCATCCACCTATCTATATGCCTGAAAATTGCAATTTGGAAGATGTAGAACATATTAAGAACTTTGTGGATATACCGGTCGTCTGTGCTGGTCGTCTTGATCCTTTTGTGGCTGCTCAAGAAATTGAAAAGGGAAAGCTTGACGGGGCGGGTTTTGCACGTCAATTCCTTGCAGATCAGGCATGGGTTACTAAGTTAATCGAAGATAGACCTGAAGATATACGACCTTGCATTTTGTGTCATAACGGATGTTTTAATATGTGCCATTACAAAGGCGTTCCTAATGACCAATCGTTGCACGATAGCTTGAATCTTTCGCGTTGTGCAGTCAATGCTGAAACTATGCAATGGGATAAGCACTTTATTAAAAAGACTACTTCTCCTAAAACGGTTCATATCATCGGTGGTGGTATTGGAGGTATGGAAACAGCGCGTGTTCTTACTTTGCGTGGACATCATCCGATAATCCATGAAAAAGAAAAGGAATTGGGCGGAACTTTTATTCCTGCAAGTGCTGAATCATACAAGGGCAAGTTACGAGATTTGCTCGCGTGGTATCGCAGAGAAATGGACGTGCTTAAGGTTGAAGTGCATCTTGGAGACGAAGTGTCTGATCCTCATATATTCGGTGATTCACCAGTGGTTATTGCTACGGGTGCCAAACCGATAATTCCACATTCTATTAAAGGCTATGAACGTATGATTGAAGCGTGCGAGTATTTAACAGGGACAGAGGTTGGTTCTGCGGTCGCCGTTATTGGAGGCGGTTTAACGGGCTGTGAAATTGCTTATGAATTGGCTCTTCAGGGAAAAAGTCCCTTTATTGTAGAAATGAAAGACGACTTAATTGCGCAAACAGGGGTGTGTCTTGCTAACAGCTCATATTTGCGTGAATGGTTTGCTCTCCATGAGGTTCCCGTATATCTGGAATCAACACTTCAAGAAGTTCGTGAGGGAGAAATTGTAATAGAACATAAAGACGGTACGCAACAAACTATTTCCTGTGATTCAGTCATCGCTTCTTTGGGCTATTCGCCAAATCCTTTGGCTCCCAAAGCATCATCAGTTTATTTAGTAGGTGATTGCGTCAAGGTGGGTAATTTACGAAGCGTTATCTGGGGTGCCTACGAAACGGCGATGAAAATTTAGATCATGTTTTCATTCCCTCCGTGAACGTTGCGGAGTTGGCTAAACTGCAAGAGGCTGGAGCGTGAGTGGGGGTGGACATGCTGGTTAGGCGGTCAACCTTTGCTATGACGTGATGATGAGCGTGATCGACAAAGACAAGATATGCGTGTTTTCTCAGACGTGATGTTCGACGTGAAGCGGTACCTGGGGGCCGAGCTATCCGAAGAGGGGTGGGTGTGGGTGGACCTTACACCGTTGTTTCTTCTCGCCCTTCGTGGGTTAAACTGGCAGGTAGGGAGGCAGCTATCGTCAGGGGTTATAATACTTTACGAATTGTTGCAATTTACAGGAGGAACCCTATGTCCAAGCTCAATATCGACCAGCGCACTATTAGCAGTCTGTTCTCGGACAAGCGGTCCGACTTCCTTATTCCTGACTACCAGCGCCCCTACGCATGGGGCGAAGATGAGTGTGCGACGCTCTGGGACGACCTCTTCGACTTTGCGTTTCCGAATAACTCGAGTGACAACTTCGACAGCGAGAACGACGAGTACTTTCTCGGACCCATTGTCACCTTCAAGAATGATGAGGGCAAGCAGGAGATCATCGACGGCCAGCAGCGTCTCACGACCATGATGCTGCTCCTGCGGGCCTTCTACTCGAAGTTCGAGAACGCCCAGGATGCCGATACCGTGGAGACAAGAAAGCTTATAGCTCGCTGCATCTGGAAGACCACCGAGATGGGAAATCCCATCATGGATTGTCTCAAGATCGATTCCGAGGTCGCTTCCGACAGCGACAAGGACGAGTTCCTCGCCATCCTGCGTACCGGGAAGGTGGACGGTAGCATGAAGAGCCGCTACACGCAGGTCTTCCGCTTTTTCCAGGAGAAGATCGCGGACTTCGCCGACAAGTACGTCATGTATACAGCCCTCTTCCCGGTGCGTATTTTGAACAATGTAATCCTGTTGCCCATTGAGGCCGAGAGTCAGGACACGGCGCTCAGGATTTTCTCGACACTCAACGATCGAGGGCTGCCGCTTTCGGATGCTGATATCTTTAAGAGTCAGCTTTACAAGTACTTTTCGTCCCTGGGTAGGAAGGATGAGTTTGTGGGGCGTTGGAAGAACCTTGAAAAGGACGCTAACGCGCTCTTCCACCCCATGAAGGGCACGCCGATGGATGAGCTATTTACCCGCTATATGTACTATCGGCGCGCGCTCCTGGGCGTTACCGATACGACCACACGCTCGCTGCGCGCCTTCTACAGTGAGAACTCCTATGAGATGCTGAAGGACGAGCGTACGCTCTGTGACCTCGAGAGTCTTCTCGGCTTTTGGAAGCGGGCTGAGAGCCCTGCCGACGAGTTCCCCGAGTCTGTGCGCCGTCGCCTGTTCGTTCTCTCCTACGCGCCTAACGGCATGTGGACCTACCTGCTTTCGGTTTGGTATCTCGCAAACCGCGACGACGGGGGTGACCTTGCTGGCGACGAGCTTTGTCGCTTCCTCGACGTGATTACGGGCTTCATCTTCGGCTACGCTATCGAGCGCCCAGGAGTGAACGCCCTGCGCGGCCCGGTCTACCCGGAGATGGTCAACATCGTGCAGCACCGGCCTGTCACCTTCTCGAACCACCTCTTCTGTAGTGACGACATCGGCGCCCGCTTCCACGCCTACGCTTTCACCAACCAGCGCCCGGTCACCAAGTCCATGCTCATGTGGTGGGCTTTTCGTGATCCTGAACAGCAGGTCGTGGACGCAGACGTCAAGTTCGAGATCGAGCACATCTATGCAAAGAGGCGGGCGCAGGATGAGCCGCTCGGGGTACCGGCGAATATCGAGGCGCTCGGCAACAAAGCGATTCTCGAGAAGCGTATCAACATCCGAGCGGCGGACTACCGCTTCGTGGATAAAAAGAAGTACTACCTCGGTGACGGCGGCAAGCGAAAGGGCACTGCGAATCACGAGCTGAGGGTCATGGCGGAGGAGCGCAACGACTTCATCGAGGCTGATATCGAGACCCGCACGGCGGAAATTATTGACTCATTTGTGGACTATCTTGGCGAGGTTGGATTGCTCTCCGATTGAAGGGAGCGGATCGCTTCAGGTAAGCCTGTAGCGAGGTTCGTCCGCGAGCTCAGGCGTCGGCTTGAGCGCATGGGCGTGGACGGCCTTTGGGGTTATGACTGGGCACGACGCTTCTGGGCGCTCGGTTTCGAGATGGACTGCGGGCATTCGTTCAACGATGCGACGGGACTTCTGCTCGGAGATGAGCTGGGGCTCGATCGTGTACTGGGGAGCATCGACGACATGAGGCTTCTCGGTGATGCCGTTTTCTCGCGGTGCCGCTATATCGTGCATTGGTCGTTCGCTCCGGAGTACGAGGATGTCGACTGGATCGTGAGCGTTCTCAGGCGTATGGAGGAGCTTGCGTTGAAAGCTCAGGACGACAAATAGAATTCTTTCGGCCCAGAGCTTTGTTACCGCTGGTTGACTCCATTAGCCTCTCGTGAAATCTTGATACTATCAATTGCTCTGAGTTTTGAAATAGTATTACACAACCTATGGTAAGTGGGTCGGTTAGGTAAGGGGCAGCTCGATAAGGCTTATGTTAATGTTAGCTAGCACTATGTCTTCCTCGGAAACGATCAAATGAAATTCATCATTTTATGTATTTGGGTGACTAGCGTTATAAAGCTTCAAATTAGCTGGCAGCTAATGAAATGGTTTTGAGAAATAGATATTGTTTACCTGGACATGCATGAAACCACAAATTGCTCATCATGAATGGAAAGGTGTTCACATGGCAAATCAGGGACAGTATCCTCAAAATCAAAATCCTCAGAATTATCAATATCGTCAAACTTCACAACGCTCGGAAAACTTTCAATATCCAAAGCCCAAATCAGGTATGGCAATTACCGGTTTAGTATTGGGTATTATTACTCTTCTGACTTCTTTTCTGCCCATTATTAATAACGCCTCTTTTTTCCTTGGATTACTTGGCTTTATTTTTGCACTTGTTGGCATAGTTGGAGTTGTACGTGGTAAGAAGTCTGGTAAAGGAATTGCTATTGCAGCTTTAATTATCACTATTCTTTCTTGTGTGATTGTTCTTGCAACGCAGAGTATGTATTCTGCAGCTATTGATGAAGCAAGCGAAACACTTGAAAATCCGGCTGTTAGTTCAAGCTCCGGAGACTCGACCTCCTATACCGATTTGCCTTTAGGCACATCAGTTGAGTTTTCAAATGGGGTAACAGTTACTGTTGATCAAATTGAGCGTAATTTAGTTAATTACGATGAAACCGAAATGACTGGTGTGCATGTAACCTATATCAATAACGGTGATTCAGAAGCTTCATTTAATACGTTTGACTGGAAGGATGAAGACGCTTCTGGTGCTCAAACTTCTTCGACGTATTACAGCGAAGCTGATGACGATTTATCGTCTGGTACGCTTGCATCGGGCGGCTCAGTTTCAGGATGGGTATATTTTGAGGGTGAACCAGTAAAGGTGCTTTATACCTCTTCGGTATTCAGCGATTCATCAGCGAGCTGGCTTCTTTCTTAATGTAACGAATTTTGAAAAGCTTTAGTTTCGATGATTCGTTTTAAGAGAAGCCGATTAGGTGTTAAAAGAAAGGCGTTTCACTATTCTTCAAAAAGAGATATTCCTTCTTGGTACATAATGCCAGGAAGGAAACATCATCTACGAAGAAAGAAATATATGGACGAACCGTTAACCGAAGAGTTATTAGACGAACTTCTTTCGTCTCCTGACCCAAAAACATTTATTTCTGATAATGACATTGGGCAGCGAAGTCTCTCTGAGTATCTTCAAAAGCTTCTTGAAGAAAAAGGTTTGAAACGCTCAGAAGTTGTAAAATCTGCCGGGTTAAATGAAACGTTTGGTTACCAAATCTTTATGGGGAAGCGTCATGCTTCGCGCGATAAGATTCTTCAACTAGCGTTTGCAATGCATCTAAATCTTCGCGAAACAGATAGGCTTCTGCAAGCTGCTGGAGTAAATGAGCTCTATTGTAAAAACCGTCGAGACGCTATTATTATATTTGCCCTTGATAAGGGATATTCGCTTCAGAAAACAGATGAAGAGCTGTATCGTTTTGGTGAGGAAACTATTTGCTAAATAATTCTCTACAGAATACTTTGAAATCTTCAACAAACCCTGTTCCTGAGAAGGAGCAGGGTTTTTCTGCTGAAGTCGAATTGCGTAAAACAGACGAAGTCGATGAATTAGCTTCGTTTCTTTCTCTGGTTGAACGAGATAATTCGTATATCGTTGATGAGGTTTTGAAAAAGTCGGATTTTGAAGAGACGCAAAAAGTATTTCGTCTTGATGCTTCTGGAAAGAAAACAGGCCCCTACATTCGCAAGTATTTACACTACGAAGTAGGAATTGGTTTAACCTATCAGACGATTTTTGAAGTGCAGCGCAGTGGAGTTCATTTTGATTATCTACCGCATATCTATGATTGTTTTACCTTAAATGACACGCTTATTGTCATTATGGAGTTTATTCAGGGTGAGACATTGCAAGATGTCGTTTACCGCTGTGATCCTTCCGTACAACTTGCTGCAGATGTTTTTCCGCGGTTGTGTGAGGCTGTTCGTGAATTGCATGAAAAGTTTCCTTCACCTATTATCCATCGTGATTTAAAACCTACCAATATTATTATGTCGTTTAATCGATTGACTATTATCGATTTTGGTATTGCGCGCAGCTACAAGGAGGATTCCGAACGTGATACCGTCCGTTTTGGAACTAAAGATTTTGCTCCTCCTGAACAGTTTGGCTATGGACAGACAGATACGCGAAGCGATGTGTACGCTTTAGGCCTGTTGCTGTATTACTGTTTAACGGAAAAAATAGCGGATGCACAAACACGAAGCGAAAAATTTTTTAATGCGGATATTCCACAGGTATTTAAGAATATAGTTTCGAAGGCGTGCTCTTTTGATCCAGATGATCGGTATTCTTGCGTAAAGGAATTAGAAAGTGATTTTTCGCTCGCACTTCATACTTATTATTTAGAGTATGAAGCTGAAAGAAGTAAAAAGCTATCACGACGTGGCGCTTTCTCAAAAGAAGGAATAAATCCCCGAGAGAAATTAGAAGCAAAAAAAGTTTCTGGTGTCAGAGTGCTGCAAGCCTTTTTTCAAAACATTCCTGCAGTATTTGGAAAAGCTTGGAATTGCGTTTTGCTGGCTCTCTGGGTTTTTATGATGGTAATTGCAATCAATTCTGCCTTTGCGCCTAATGAGGCAAATAAGGATCTTCCTTTATGGTTTTTGCTTTATGAATATGTTGTTTTCTTTGGAGTATTGTGGTCTAGCTGGACGTATGCACTTTTAGACAAACGAAGGTTTTTTGAAAGGTTTCCAGCTCTAAGAAAATTCACTTTACCAATGCGCTTACTAATCTTTGGTCTGGCGGTTCCTTTATTTTTGACAATTTGTTTAGCCTTTGTGGCTCAATTTGTTGTTCCTAATGGAGTATTTGTCTCATAGGTAAGAATTTATCTATTTGTTCTTTACAAAATCAATTTGAATGCTATTCTATAAAAGCTGTTTTCAAGAGAAGCTTCATGCTTCCACCTGGTTTGGCGCAAGATTGTTGCTGATGGGTTATATGAATACTACTCATATTTAGGTGAGTATTTGTGTGGCCTGCAATCTTGTAAGATGCAGGTTTTTTTATGCAGCAAGGTTATTTGAGTTTGTGCATGGTAGCACCGGATCGAAGAAAGAAGGAGGTGGGCACCAT
>USIG01000071.1 GCA_900554685.1 uncultured Cryptobacterium sp. | reverse complement strand
TGAGGGATAAAAAGAACTCTTCTTCAGCACATAATTCAGGAAAGCATGCACATCAAGACGCTGGGAAAACTGTTTCTCTTAAACAGGAAAATGTATCTTCAAAAGTTGGCGTTGTAAATCATGGGATGCAAGGAGCGCCATCTCCTTCAGCTTCTTTAGCTTCTCGCTCAAGGAAAAAGCGTGTTCTTATTATAGTGGGGGTAGTGATTGCGCTGTTGGCTGCCATATATGGTGGCGGTGCGCTCTTCTTCTCCTCGCACTTTTTTCCCAACACGGTGTTAAACGATACTGATTTATCGTTCCAACCAAGCGATGCTCTTGCTAATCAAATTCAAAGCCAGGCTGATTCTTATTCGCTTTCGATAGAGGGCGAAGGGTTTTCCTATACTCTTGGACAAGGCGAAACTGCGTTAAGTATTGATCCTCATAAGATCGCAGAGGACACTACCAAAGCTCAAAATATCGCTTTATGGCCTATAGAAGTTTTTCAGAGTCATGATATTTCAGATGTAGTAGTGGCTTCTTATGATGAAGCGGGATTTGCGGATGCCTTGAATGCTCAGATTAAAGACTTCAATGAAACACAAACTGCCTCTAAGAATGCTTATTTTACCTACAGCGAAGATGATGGCGTCTATTCGCTTGTTCCAGAGGTTTATGGCACTCAAATTGATGCCGATAAGCTTTTAGCTAAAGCTGGAGAAGCAGTAAAGTCAATGCGAACCGAATGCGAAGTTACTCAGGATGATTTAATCAAACCCAGCGTTTCAGCAGCGGATCCTCGCTCGCTTCAGGCTCTTCAAAAGGTTGAAGAGTTGTATCCAAATGCGGTTACGTTAACGCTAAACGGTTCGGTAAAAGCGGCTACCATTGATAAGGCGACTATTGCTGGGTGGCTCTATATTGATCCAGAAGACTTTTCTCCCAAGCTCGATAAAGATGTCTTATCCTCTTGGGTAGATGAGGCAACTCAAGGTATGAACACTGTGGGAACTCAGCGCAGTTGGACCCGTCAAGACGGGAAGGCATGTAGTGTATCGGGCGGAACGTATGGCTGGAAAGTAGATACGTCTTCACTTGCTGATACGGTATACGACACTATGTCTAAAGGAAACGCTGAGTCGATTGATATTCCCTGTTCTCAATCAGGTGGTCAATATAATGGAGCGGGGAAGCGCGATTGGGGCGCTTATGTTGACGTTGATTTAACTGAGCAAAAAGCGCGTTACTACGATGCAAGCGATAACCTTCTCTATTCATGCGATATCGTCTCTGGCTTGCCTACTGCCGACCGTGCAACACCTACGGGAGTTTACTATCTGAACGCTAAACAGAGTCCTTCTAAGTTGGTAGGTTATAAGCCAAACGGTGAGATTGATTACGAAACCCCCGTTCAATACTGGATGCCTTTCGTGGGCAATTCGGTTGGCTTACATGATGCTACGTGGCAGTCTTCTTTTGGGGGATCTCGCTACAAAACAAATGGCAGCCATGGATGCGTTAATCTCTCATTGAAGGATGCCCAGTGGTTTTATCAAAACCTCTCTACGGGTACCTGTATTATTACTCATAGCTAATGAGTGCTTGGTGAAGGCAGATTTTGATTAAAGGCTTTGAGCTATAAACTCTTATCTGTTTGGATACCAATAAATAACTTGCGTTATAATACATGTCTTGAGCGCCCATAGCTCAGCTGGATAGAGCAGTGGACTTCTAATCCAAAGGTCGTAGGTTCGAATCCTACTGGGCGCGCCAGTTAGAGTATGAGGTCGGGAGTTTGAATGACTTCCGACCTTTTCTTATTCCGAGATTTATGGCGTGTCAATCCGTCAATCCGTGTCTATGTTAGGACCTCGGAAGCTCCGATAAAGCCTCGCAATCTTTTTGTCTAATTCGCCACTAATTTGGAATTTTCATTTTTTAAGGGTGTTTTTGGCGAGTAGAGCAAGAATTGTATAGAGTTCCTTGAGTAGAAACAGGTTGGATGCGAGCAATATGTTACAAACCAGCAAATAGTTGTAACGTTCGACCTTAAAAACGCATCCTTTTTCTTCTTTGTCTTTTCTTATTAAAGAAAGTCTATGCACAACTTGCTTTGTTCACCATTTTCATGGGTAAAAACAGGAAATTCCAAAATAAAGGATTATACGGAGAGCTAATTGTATTCATAAAGGAATTTAGTGGAGCGGGTGACGGGAATCGAACCCGCGTGACCAGCTTGGAAGGCTGGAGTTCTACCATTGAACTACACCCGCAGACGAATGAGTTAAATAACTCTGTAAAAATAAAAATGGTCGGGATGACAGGATTCGAACCTGCGACATCCTGCTCCCAAAGCAGGCGCGCTACCAAACTGCGCCACATCCCGACTGCAACGGTTAGTTATTATAGCAAGAAATTACGCATTGTGAAGTAGTTTTTTCAAATTTCTTAAAGCATTTCCTCTGTGGGAAATAGCATTCTTTTCTGCTTGGGAAACTTCGGCAAGAGACTTTTCCCCGTTGAACTCATCCGGATAAAAGAGTGGATCGTAACCAAAGCCTTCCTCTCCACGTTCTTCAAAGCCAATAGAACCCTCTATAAAGCCCTCAGCGTCTGTTTCAGTACCATCTTCATCAATGAACACTAAATTGCACGCAAAACGAGCGTTACGCTGCCCAGCAGGTACTTGAGATAACTCTCGAAGAAGTTTTGCGTTGTTTGCAGCATCGTCGCCCTCTTTTCCGCTGTAGCGTGAAGAATACACTCCGGGTGCGCCATCAAGGGCATCAACGATCAATCCTGAGTCGTCCGCTAATGTCGCAAGACCACTTAGCTCGTGAGCAGCTTTTGCCTTAATGCGAGCGTTTTCTACAAAGGTAGTGCCCGTTTCTTCAGGGTTGGAAACAATGCCTGCTTCCTTAAGGGTCTTGAATTCCCATCCTTTAAATGAAAGGGCGGTCTCAATTTCTTCTACTTTATGAGCGATGTTTGTTGCGATAATAACGGTTTTTGTCACGGAATTTCCTTTCTGGTAATGCGCTTGAATTACGCTTTAGTCAAGTGGCGAAAACTGCACTTCACCGAGAGGCATGCGTAAAACTCTTTCTCCAAATGAGGCAAACTCTTCAACATCAGGATCAGATGAAGCGAACTGGTAGCTTGGGATATTGCCAACATGCGCAAGTGCTTCTCGTCGTGTGAGAAGATCCTTGCAATCGATCGAGACTTCCTTTGCTGAAGAAATCAGCTTTACATGAGAGCCAACCACACCACCAATAAGTGTTTTGAGAAGTGGAAAGTGGGTGCATCCGAGCACTAAAGTATCAATTTCACTTCTTCGAAGTGGCTCTAAATAATCTTGGGCAATTTCTTGAAAAGCAGGACGAATAAATACCTTTGAAGCGAGTGACGTGTAATTTTCAATAGGGCCTTTTGCCATACGAATACCAAGTTCGGCGATTTCTACAAATCGAGGTGTTGCGGTAGAAAACACCGTGATTCCTGCATCGATATTTCGGATTGCTTTAGTGTAGACACCTGATTCGACAGTGCCTTTTGTTGCAATAACGCCCACTCGACGATTGTGAGTCGCACGAGCAGCAGCTCGAGCTCCAGGTTCGATAACACCAATGATGGGGATATCAAAAGCTTGCTGAGCTGCCTCAAGACCTGCTGCGGTTGCAGTATTGCAAGCAATAACAATCATCTTTACGTTGCGATCAATAAGCCATTGGCAAATTCTTAAGACAAATTCTCTTACCTGCTTAGGATCACGTGGTCCGTAAGGACAGTTAGCTCGATCCCCATAGAAAATAATACTTTCTTCCGGAAGCGCTTTGATTATCTCACGCGCTACGGTAAGGCCCCCAAAACCCGAATCGAAGATGCCTATAGGTGCATCATCATATTCCATGTTCCTGTCCTTCCCGTAGTATCTGCCATACGTTTCTCACTGAACTCTAATGTATTTCATGTAAAAGGGCGATTACAGATAGTAAAGAACTTAGGAAAAACAGCTTAGTGTCGCGTTGTTTGACGCAGGCGTATCTGGTGTTTGGACCGGGGCTTGGTCGCCTGGTGTGCTTGAAGCGGAGCTGCCTATCGTTTGGAGCGGGGGAATATGACCGTAAATTGCGATCCTTCTCCAGGATTGCTTTTGACGCTTACGCGACCATTGGAGCGCTCTACTGCATGACGAACGAGCGACAAGCCAAGGCCGGTTCCTCCCACCTCGCGGCTTCGTGCTTTGTCAACACGGTAGAATCGCTCAAAAATACGCGATTGATCAGCTTGGGGAATACCGATGCCAGTATCTTGGACAATAACAGCAATTTCGTGAGCCCGCGGTTCGAAGGTAACAAGAATGCTTCCTTCGTCGGTATACATAATGGCGTTTTCGATCAAATTATCAAACACCAAGGAAGCATCAGACGGTTCCATGTCGGCATAGCAGTCATCGCCGGCTGCTGATCGATCATCTAAGACAAGGTCAAGGTGCTTGTCTTCTGCGCCGCCTTTGTGCGCCATGAAGCTGGTAACAAGAGCGCTGTGTACATCGGTTCGAGGACGTTTATCAGGGTCAGGGGTTTCTTCGAGACGCGACAGATCAAGTAGGTCGATCACTAAGCGCTGGAGGCGTTCTGCCTCGTTGTCCAAGCGATCAATAAAGAGATTCAAACTTTTCTTATCTTCTATTTCGGCCGCATCGCGGATAGCTTCAGATAAAAGCCTAATTCCAGCAACGGGAGTTTTCAGTTCATGACTTGCATTTGCTACGAAGTCAGAACGGACCTGATCGAATTTCTTGATTGGTGCGTGAGATTTTTTAAATGCGATCAAAGCAACGATCAACACAACCAAGCACCCTGTAACAATAAAGATAAGAGAGGTTGTCTGCGCATTTTGCGTGATCATAGAAAATGCGGTGGACGGCTCGCTTACGCGCACTACGACTTGTTCGCCATTATAGGAAGCAGGAACTGCTACGTAGAGCCAATTTTTATTGTCAGTTGCGCTGGTGCGTTGCGCTATTCCAATCTCTCCATGAATTGCTTCGGTAACTTCCTCGCGATCGGAATGGTTTGCCATGGTGGAAGGATCCACTTCAGAATCAGCTATAACTTTGCCATCCGAATCGATGATTGTCATACGCAAGTCAGTGCTATGGGTGGCCGACAAAACAAATTCGCTTGCATTAACCGTTTTCGAGAGTGCATTTGCTGATGCTTGCGCGGTGGTTATTAAATTGGTGGTTTGACGATTTGCTATCTCGTCGTTTAAAGGGGTATAGATAAAAGCAATAGAGCACCCAATAAAAATAAGGGCGACAACCACGTATCCGATTAAATACATCCAGGTAAAACGTTTTGCTTCCTTACCTGAATGGCCGAAGTCTTTTAAAAATGACACAAAAGGGCTCATGCAAGGCTCACTTATTCCTCAGCCTTTTTGACCGGTTCAAAACGATAACCCATACCATGAACAGTATGAATATAGCGATAGTCGCTGACCTCATCGAGGACAGAACGGAGACGACGAATATGAACATCAATGGTTCGGGAGGTGCTTAAATAGTCTTCTTTCCAAACTTTTTGAGTCAACCAGGTTCGGCGGCAGAGCATACCTTGACGTTCGGCAAGAGCAAAAAGAAGAGCAAGTTCTTTGCTGCGCAGTTTAAGAGGCTTGCCTTTCACGCTTGCAGTGCTGTTTTCCACATCTAAGGTCAAATCGCCATATGTTTGCGGTTTTGACATGTTGACGCCATCCATTTCGGTGCGGCGAAGATTAGCACGGATACGAGCAAGGAGAACTTCAGTGGAAAAAGGTTTTGTTACATAGTCGTCAGCACCTGCATCAAGACCTTTAATTTTATCTTCGTCGGCGTCTAGGGCAGTAAGCATGAGGATAGGGGAGTTAAATCCTTCTTTGCGCAATTTGCTTGCCACTTCAAAGCCATTCATGCCAGGTAACATAACGTCGAGCAAAATGAGATCTGGCTCGATGCTGAGAGCGGTTTCATATCCTGAATTTCCATCTTCGCAGGAACTTACCGCATAGCCATGCTTAGTAAGAGAAAATTCAGTTGCAAGACGAATAGTGGGGTCGTCTTCGATAAGCAAAATTGTGGTCACGATTCGTTTCCTTTCCTAGTGCTTGACTCATTTTGCACCAAATCGAATCGTAATAGGCACTTTTAACAATGTTTTATGAAAATGAAAGCTCATTTCATAAATTGCCAACATTTTAAGGTGGCAAATAGTGCAAAGACTGGTGGTAAATCTTGCGAATAACGTAGTAAGAATGAGAAATTTAAAAAGAAAAAGCTCTTCTAATTTTCCTTATCTTTTCTTGTCGTTCTTCAAGTAAAAGTGCGTTTACAAAACTTTTACGTCTTATGCAGTCATGAATAAAAAACTTTACATATACCGTATTTCATTTATTTATCTGTAACGATGCTTCACATTTATGAAACCACTTGAAAGGTTCTTGTCTCTACTATTCAAACCGTTGCGAATGGCTTTGTGCGTAAGAGTGATTGGCTTTGCGTGCAATGCTCACTTTGCGGATGTTGCTTATAAGAACATGCATAAGGACATGCGTAACGATGAAATTAAAAGCGCTGTTTGCGGATTGTCGCAAGTGGCGTTGTTGGTACATGAGTAATAGATAAGAGATAAGGGCACAACCTCTATGACATCAACCAAAGGCACTTTTGAGCTTCAAGATGTTGGAGTTGCCTACTCTGGTGAACCTGCAGTTGCTGGAGTTACGTTAACTATTAAACCTCAGGCGGTAACCGCGCTCATTGGTCCTTCGGGATGTGGTAAATCAACATTATTGCGCTGTTTTAATCGCATGAATGACATGCTTGGTAACGTTGAGGTTTCTGGTTCGATTCTCCTCGATGGAGAAGATATCAATAAAGGCAGTATAAATCCTGTTGAATTGCGTATGCGTGTCGGTATGGTGTTTCAGCAACCGGCTGTCTTTCCGCTTTCTCTTTATGACAACGTTGCCTATGGTCCTCGTTTAAGAGGCATAAAACAGCGAAGCGAACTTGATGAAATTGTTGAAAGCTCATTGCGCGCTGCAGCGTTGTGGAATGAAGTGAAAGATGACTTGAAAAAGAGTGCCTTTGGCCTCTCAGGCGGACAACAGCAACGATTGTGTATTGCGCGTGCGCTCGCAACAAAACCTGAAGTTCTTCTTATGGATGAACCCTGTTCTGCACTCGATCCTATTTCTACAAGTCAAATCGAAGAGACCATTCATCAGCTCAAAGAGCAGATGACCATCATTATTGTCACGCATAACATGCAGCAAGCTACTCGTGTTTCTGATGTGACGGCTTTCATGCTTCGCGAATCAATGGAAAGGCCGGCATCTCTTATTGAGTGGGGATCGACTGACAAGATTTTTTCCACGCCAGACGATAAGCGAACACTTGATTACATTACAGGGCATTTCGGTTAGAGAATTTCTAGCCTGTAAATAGAGAAAACGAAATGCAATAAAACATGAAACGATTTTTATGAGGAGGAAATCAATGCAAGCAAAAACCACTGGTTTTGGTCGCTTGAGCAAAGCAGTTATTGCAGGCGTAGTAGCCATTTGCATGATTGCAAGCTTCTGCCTTGCGGGCTGCAGCGGAAACAATGAAACTACCGAGGAAGAAAACGTAAGTGGTTCTATCACCGCTGTTGGTTCGACTGCTCTTCAGCCTTTAGCTGAAGCTGCTGCTGAGCAATTCCAGGAGCAGAATCCTGATGTTCAGATCACCATTCAGGGTGGTGGCTCTGGTCAGGGCATTACCCAAATCGCCGAAGGATCTGTTCAGATTGGTAACTCTGATGTATTTGCTGAAACCAAGCTTGATGATCCAAGCAAGGTAGAAAACCTGACTGACAACAAGGTATGTGTTGTAGGTATGGGTCCTGTTGTAAATTCTGATGTCCAGGTAGACAACCTCACCATGGATCAGCTACGTGGAATTTTCACTGGTGAGATTACCAACTGGAGTGAAGTTGGTGGACAGGATGAAGAAATTACCGTAATTAATCGTGCTTCTGGTTCTGGCACCCGTGCAACATTTGAAGATGCGGTTCTTGGCGATACTCCTGTACCGGACACCTTCCCCCCTCAGGAACAGGATTCATCGGGCACTGTAGCACAGATGGTATCTGAGACTCCAGGTGCAATTTCTTATCTTGCATTCTCTTACTATGATGACAGCTTTAAGGCATTAAACGTTGATGGTGTTGAGCCTACAGCAGAAAATGTTGCAACCAACGATTGGAAGATCTGGTCTTATGAGCATATGTATACTTCCAACGAACCTGATGCTGCAACTAAGGCTTTCATTGACTTTATGATGAGCGACGACGTTCAGAATTCTATGGTTACCGATAATGGCTACATCCCTATGTCAACTATGAAGGTTGAAAAGGATGCTGATGGCACGGTAACCGAGCTTTAAAGCATAAAGGCTTGAAAGTGAGCTTGCATAATGCCTAACACACAAAGCTCGGTAGCCACGCATCAAATGCCGAGCAAGCTTGAGGGGCGCCCACAG
>USIG01000070.1 GCA_900554685.1 uncultured Cryptobacterium sp. | reverse complement strand
CCCAATCTTTAAATGACATAAATGAATCGAATTCGTCTAAACCTTCACGATACTGTACGCTATCGCTCAGTTCAACTTTTCCTTTATAGTCTACGACATATACTTGCTGTTTGGCACTATCACCTGCAGCATCATCTGTCTTTGTTTCAACCAAACCAAGCTCTTCAAAAACCGCGACACCCAAGCGAACCTGCGATGGCGTAACCGCATTTCCAAAAAGCCTCGTTGCACGGCGCGCCACGTCATCTTCATTAAGAGCAAAAAACGACTGACCGCTTGCCTGCTGAAGGGAACGAAGGCTGCGATAGATTTGAGCCATCTCATCATGATCAGGAGCAATGCCGTGAAGGAGATCAGCATTAAGTGAAACATCGTTCTTGCCAAAAAGCAGATGAATGTGCGCCTCATTACCATCGCGACCAGCACGCCCGCTCATCTGATTAAATTCCACCTCACTGAAGGGCAAGTGATAGAGCACCACATGGCGTACACCAGGAATATCAACCCCTTCCCCAAAGGCGGAAGTCGCAACCAAGACCTGAAGTCCCCCTTCACGGAAGAGACTCTCCACACGTGCCCGCTCAAGACGAGATAAGCCCGCGTTATAAAATCCAATAAGAGAAGCTATATGGGGTTCTTGTTTGCGCAATTGGCGTACCAGCGCAACGCTTTCCATACGTGAATTAACATAAATAAGCGTTTTTTCTCCCTGAGCAACCAAACTAGCCAGATAGCGTTCACGCTTCTTGCTGTTGCGCTGATCGATAACTTGCAAATTGGCGCGTTCGGTGTTGTCGCACACCATTTCTTCAAGATCAAACGCAGAACGTATTTCGTCGGCGACCGCCGCATCAGCTGTTGCTGTTACCGCAAGAACTTGCGGATTACCTAGCCGCTGAATTGCTTTTCCTAACCGTGTATACGAAGGACGAAAGCCCGCTTTAGAAGTGCCCACATGATGCGCTTCGTCTATCACCACAAATCCAATTGATGAAGCTTTTGCAAGCTCGTCACTATGAAAATCAAGATATTCGGGAGTGGTGAGAACGATATCAAGCTCGCCGTTTATAAGATCACTCATCACTTGAGCACGTTCCTGAAGAGGCGTTGCCCCCGTCAGAACCCCGATGGTAATACCAAAAGAGCCAAGCGTTCGTTCAAGATGAAATGCTTGGTCGGCCACGAGCGCACGAAGAGGATAAACAAACAAACTTGCTTTTTGTTTTCCAAGAGCCAGTTCCGCAGCATGAATTTGGAAAATAAGCGACTTTCCACGGCCTGTTCCCATAACGGTCAAAACCGAATGTCCCTCATCAAGCAAATCAAGTGTTCTGCGTTGCGCGGTATGAAGCGACCCTTCACCCAGAAAAGCTTGCACTAAATCTTGCCTAAACGCTAAAGGAGCAGTTTGTGCACGCTGCTGCCACATTACCCGATCAGATTCTGGACCTTCCCATTCAGGAACATCACGCATATCGCGCTCAGTCATCCCGGCTGCTATAAGGCCCGTGACGAAATCTTTATCCTCATCTTCAAGGCAAGCTTCTAACGCAGCACAAGGAGACAAAGGAGAAAGGGATGTGATAACCGCCTTGACAGAACGGCGACCCTTCCAGGTATCCACCTGCAGTTCAAAAACCGCCTCAAGCGCACACCCACAATTAAGCAGAGCTGAAACGTTTGAACAGTGAAACATGATGCAGTTTAGCGAATGCTTACCATCGGTAAGCGTACAGGAAAGATGATTCTTATCCGCCCCTACAGCACGTCCTCCTGCCATCATGACACCGTGCGCCAAGAAGTGCGGGCTTGAGTTTTCCTGACCAAAAGGAGCAAGAAGATCAAGCTTTTCAACATTGGCAAGAGTAAGTTCGCTTAGATCAACCGACGCATCTACCTCAACGCGGGGAATAAAATCCTCGGGAGGCAAGGCGTCCATATAAGCACAGAGACGCTCAGTAAATTCAGGGATTTTATCAGCCTTAAGCGTTACCCCTACAGCAGCATGATGCCCACCAAAACGCACCAAGATATCCTGACAGCTTGAAACGGCTTGGAATAGATTTACTTCACCAACACTTCTGCCTGATCCATGCGCTTCATCACCATCGATGGTAAACAGCAATGTGGGCACACCGTAGCGGTTTGCCAAGCGCGAAGCAACAATACCTTTTACGCCTTCATGCCAACCCTGTCCTGCAACCACAAGTGCCCGCTGACCCTTGAATACTTGCTCTGCCTGCTTGGAGGCAACTTCTGCCAATTCTGCCTCGATGGTTCGGCGCTTTGTGTTGGTATCTTCCAACTCGGATGCCAAGTGCGCGGATTGAGCAAAATCATCACTGAGCAAAAGATCAAGAGCAAGCTGAGCATTACCCATACGACCTGCTGCATTGAGGCGAGGCACCAAAGTAAAGCTCAAGTTAGACGAGGTAACAGGCTTATCTGCAAAGCCTGACTCCCCCAATAAGGCAGCAATACATGGCCTTGGGTTTTCATTGATCATACGCAGACCTTCACTTACCAAAGCACGATTCTGATCGCGCATCGGCATAAGATCAGCTACCGTACCAAGCGTTGCAAGGTCAAGCAATTCACGCCATAGATTGGGCTTACCAAGACGCGATCCGACCGCCTGGGTCACCTTAAGAGCAACGCCCGCACCTGCCAAAAGGGAACTTGGATTGTCGTTGCACTTTGGATCTACCACCGGAACTTCCACAGGCACTAAATCGGCCGGCTCATGATGATCGGTGATAACAACATCAATGCCACGGTCAAGGAGAAGACCCACTTCCCGTTTTGCCGCTATGCCATTATCAACCGTGACCACCAAATTAGGCTCGTAGAGCGCTACTCGCTCAATCGAAGCATCGGAAAGGCCATATCCCTCTTCG
Organism: uncultured Cryptobacterium sp.; assembly: GCA_900554685.1. Classification (GTDB taxonomy): domain Bacteria; phylum Actinomycetota; class Coriobacteriia; order Coriobacteriales; family Eggerthellaceae; genus Anaerotardibacter. Next base: position 5,739 of record USIG01000070.1, on the reverse strand, counting down.
AAACGAAGCGGAATAAAAGGAGTTACCACTCGTGCACCGCAGGCGCGAAGACCACGCGTCATCAACGTGGTTGCCGAAACTCCATCCAAATCGAAGTCCCCATATACCAAAATATGCTCTTCTTCTTTGATAGCGCGAACGATACGGTCAACCGCCTCATCCATCCCTTCGATTTCATAGGGATTTCGCCAAACGCTCTCCAGGTCAGGGTGAAGAAACGCTCTTGCTGCTTCAGGCGTGTCTATACCACGAGCCACAAGAGTAGCCGCAATAAAATGGGGTAAATCAAGTTCGGTTACAAGACGATGGACTACGGCCTCATCTGCCGTAGCCAAATTAATACGCGCATTCATATACATTCAGACCTTATTCACTTATTCTTTTCTCATGCTTTATTGTCGCACAAGAAAAGGGTTTCTCACCTAAAGAGAAACCCTTTGAAGTTAAGCGGTTACGAATGTCTATCGATTGAACACATTTTGCGTTTTCTCAAGTCCCACCGAAAGAAGCGATTCTACGGCATCGGCCCCACGAACACAGGCCTCATCGAAGTCTTCCTTTGCCTCTTTACGAGGAACCTGCAAGACAAAATCAACAACGCTCATCCGTCCTGGAGGACGACCAATTCCTATGCGCACTCGCAAGAAATCGCGCGTTTGTAGTTTGTCGATAATGGAGCGAAGCCCATTATGCCCCGCATGACCGCCACCTTTCTTTACGCGAACCGTCGCAGGATTGATATCCAATTCATCATGAATGACGATCAGCTCTGAAGGATCTTCGTCATAGGCCTTACAGAGGTTTGACACTGGCCCACCTGAGAGATTCATGAAGCTTTGCGGTTTAGCTAAAATGACGGTTTCTATCTCCCCTGAATCAAGACGAACCTTCGCTTCGCCCACCAGCGCACCACAGGTATTCTTCCAATAAGTAACCTGCCAACGCTGCGCCAAAAGGTCAATTACCTCAAAGCCTGCATTATGACGAGTATGGGCATATTCGTCGCCAGGATTACCTAAGCCTACTATCACTTGCATATCTAACAGCTGTCCTACAGAGCAAAATCAGGATCGAACAAAGAAGCAACAGACTCGTTTGAATACACGTTATTGATAGCGTTTGCCAAAAGAGGAGCAACCGAAATAACTCTGATCTTGCCAGTCTGGCGTTCCTGAGGAACAGGAATGGTATTGCAAACAACTACTTCATCAATCTGAGAATTCTCTAAGCGCTCATAAGCTGGACCAGAAAATACCGGATGACTTGCACATACATACACCTTATCGGCGCCCTTTTCTTTTAAGGTTGCCACCGCTGCGCACAGAGTGCCTGCCGTATCAATAATGTCATCGTTGACAATACAAATTTTGCCCTGAACATCACCAATAAGAGCAGTAATTTCTGCCTTGTTGTGACCAGGACGGCCCTTGTGCATGATAGCAAGATCAGCATGAAGCATATCGCAAAGCTTCTTTGCTGCCTTTGCGCGACCCACATCAGGGCTTACTACGCAAAGACGATCAGTATCAAAGTTCTTGCTGCGGAAATAATCAGCAAAAATAGACAAAGCCGTCAGGTGATCAACAGGGGTATCAAAGAAGCCTTGGATCTGTCCTTGATGCAAGTCGATGGTAATGGTGCGATCAATACCGGCTACCGTCATCAGATTTGCAACAAGTTTTGCCGTAATAGGCTCACGTGCCGCAGCCTTACGATCCTGGCGAGCATAGCCATAGCAAGGCACTACCGCATTTACCGTACGGGCAGAAGCGCGTTTAGCTGCATCAGCCATAATGAGCAATTCCATCAATGCTTCGTTAACATTAGGAGTAGAAGTAGATTGGACGATAAAGACATCCGCACCACGTACACTCTCTAAATAGCGAGCATAAATTTCACCATTTGAAAACTTCTCAAGCTTTACATTGCCCAGCGTTGTTCCCAAGTTGGTAGCAATTTCTTCAGCAAGATCTGGACAGGTAGAACCCGCGAAGATCGCCATGGTTTTGGTCATGTTGCTCATTTGTTATTCTTCCTCTCGTTCCAATGCTCGATCTCCGCCTGACGGGCACGGCCTAGACCAAGTGCTCCTGCAGAAACATCCTTGGTAATAACCGAGCCAGCACCAATAAGAGAATTTTCCCCAAGATTTACCGGTGCTACCATCATAACGTCACTGCCAACAAAGCAGTTATCGCCAATTGTGGTAGGCCACTTCTTTTCACCATCATAATTACAGGTAATGCTACCTGCGCCGATATTTACGTCACGACCCACCGTTGCATCTCCAATATAGGAAAGATGCGGAACCTTAGAACCAGGGCCAATGGTCGATTTCTTGATTTCTACATGAGTGCCCGCTTTTGCGTTTTCGCACAGATAAGTGCCTGGACGCAAGTACGCACGGGGGCCACAGGTAACGCCTGATTCCATAGTGGTTTCAATGCCTACCGTTTCATCCACAACACAATTCGGGCCAACAGTGCAATCAGTCAAGCGAGTATTCGGACCTATTACGCTACCGGTTGCCACCGAAGTGGAGCCCAGCAAAAACGTCATAGGCAACAGCTCCACATCCTGTTCGATAGTTACGTCAGGTCCAATCCAAGTAGTGGTGGGATCCATCACGGTAACACCCGCTGCCATGTGAACTTCGTTGATACGCTGCTGCAAAATACGCGTAGCTTGTGCGAGCTGAACACGAGAATTAACACCCAAACATTCGGTAAAATCTTGCGCCTTGAGCGCCAAAACACGCTGACCGCGCTTACGCGCAATACCTAACACATCGGTTAAGTAATATTCCCCTTGCGCATTATCGGTTGAAACTTCTTCAAGCGCTGAGAACAAAAGCTCAATATCAAAGCAATAAAAACCTGAATTGCATTCATGAAGAGCAGCTTGCTCTGGCGTGCAGTCCTTTTGTTCCACAATCTCAAGCACATCGCCAGCACTATCGCGAACAATGCGTCCGTACCCAAAAGGATCTTGTGCTTCCATAGTCAGAACAACCACCGCAGCATTGTTTTCTTCGCGCATACGAACAAGCTCTTCAATGGTAGAAGAACGCACCAAAGGAGAATCGCCTGTTAATACTACGAGTGAACCACTTTTTCCTGCCAAAGCTTCACGAGCAGCCAATACCGCATGAGCAGTGCCAAGCTGTTCTTCTTGAACCACTATTGTAGTGTCAGATAAAAGAGGTTCTACCTGTTCGCGACCATGACCAACGATGCTTACAACTGAATCAATACCCGCTTCATGAGCTGCGTCTACGACCCAACGAACGAGAGGTTTTCCTAAAATCTCATGAGCAACTTTGGGTTTTGACGATTTCATACGGGTGCCGGCACCCGCCGCAAGAATAAGTGCTGAAGCTTGCAAATGAACGCCCTTCCCTTTAAGCGATACCTTATTCGTCGATAACAATTTGTTCACCTGTTATTTACTTGCGAACAGCTCTCTACCTGCAAAAAGATATACTCTTGGCAGATTACGAGCATTTATCGACGCGCTCCACAGTATAGCAGTCCTTGCACAGAGATGGTGAAACCGTCAAAACATCACCTCTAAAAGCAAGTGAGACTGAAAACTTTTGTTTTCAGTCTCACTATCGGAGTTCAGTTCAAAAGGAGGAGTTTCAAGAGAGTATTTTTAAGGTATGTCACTTTCTTAGGCGCGCTGTTCAAGCAAAAGTAGGGCACTACACAGGGCATCAAGCAAAACAATTGCGTAATGCTGGGCCGAGCGAGCAGCGCCGGCATCTTCCCATCCTTCATTTGAAAGACGTACCGCAATACGACGATCATGATGCTCGGTTGCCTGAATCGCTTGAGCCATACGTACTCCCAAGCTCTCCTCATCATCAAATTCGACCACAGGAATCACCGAAGCAGGTTTTTCATCTCCGACGAGAATCTGAACAAAAAGAGTGCTTCCCTCAGGAGGAACCAGCAAAGAATCAGCACTCATAACCTTCGAGGTGGGATTAGTGGCAAGAGCAAGATTTGACATGCGAGCCGCAACCGAACGAGTAAATTCGTTGACTCCGTACAGGCAGATAAACGTTGATTCCAAAACATCTGCCGCGCGAGCAAAACCTAAATGAGGCATTGCGGTAAAGGAGTCTTTTCCCTTCCAGGAATGCTGTAAGTGATTAAGGGCACGAAACGTAAACCCACCCACGATACCATCGGAAGGAAGACCCATATTCAGCTGAAAACGACGAACAGCATCTTCAGTATGAGCACCAAATATGCCATCTTTTTCGCCACAGGTAAAACCAAGAGCAGATAAAGCTTCCTGAAGAGTGCGAACATCACGACCATGGAAAAAAGGTACGCGTAAAAACAAATTGCGATCGCCCAGCTCAAATGACTCGTCTACGAGCTTATTCCATACAAGCTCGTCAACCTCTTGTCGAGGATCAATACCACATGCCACACAAAGCTGCGCTACTGCATTGGCAGTTTTTGCATCAAAAACTCCTGTAATGGCTTCCTCCGCCAAGTAACCTGCCGTAGCCAACCTTCTCTGAACGTCTAAAACGGCAGCTCCAGAATCATTCCTACGAATTGGATCCATACTTCCCCACTACTTCAAACGATCAACAAACCAATTTGCCATAGAAACAAGAAGATCGCGCGCGGGAGATTCAGGAAGAAGCGCTACAAGACGCTCTTGCGCATCTGCAGTAAGTTGCTCTGCATAAGAACGTGCATACTCAATACTTCCCGACTCACGCATGATCTCAACTGCTTCTTCTAAGATAGCAGGATCGGTTTCTTTAGAAGAAAGAATTTCAATTAAGCGATCGCGTTTAGCTGAATGTTTAAGCGCATGCACCACTACCAACGTACGCTTGCCTTCGGTAATGTCACTGCGGAAGTCCTTTTCTTTTGCCTCTTTCGTGCCCACAAGATTCAGTAAGTCGTCCTGAATCTGAAATGCCAGGCCCGTGTCAAGACCATATGAGCGCAAGCCCTCAATCTGCTCTTCACTACCGCCGCCAACCAGCGCACCCACCGCAAGGGGTACTGCGCCAGAATAATGAGCGGTTTTATGAATAGCCATGGTGAGATAGTCTTCAGGCGTAATATCGTAACGACCATCGCGTGCCCAACCGATATCGAGTGCTTGACCTTCAACGGTGTTTTGAGCCATAGACACCAACTCGATTGCTACGCGAACCTTCAAGGAATCCTCCAGCTGAGGATCGCGCATAACAATGCCATTTACGATAGAAAGAGCAAGATCGCCCGCATTGATAGCAAGACCAATACCTTCACTAAGATGCATACAGGGCTCTCCGCGACGCAGGGTTGCATCGTCGGCAATATCGTCATGAATTAACGCCGCCGTATGAAAATGTTCGATTGCTGCGGCCGAAGAAAAGGCACGAGAGGGATTACCTCCCACTGCCGCACAAGCTGCAACACAAATCAAAGGACGATGACGCTTTCCTCCATTTTCGCTGTACGCACGTAAGGGCGCATACAGATAGGTATCCATGTCAGGATGCGAGCCACGAGGAATAAAACGATTGATGATCTCGCCAGCTTTTTCTGCATAGCGATTTAAATACAATTCAAAAAGCTTAGGAGAATTTGCCTGCGCATCAACTTCACGAGTGAGCGCTTCAAAATCTTCGAAGTTAATAGTTGTAACGTTTTGAGCTTCCACGGAAGAGGAAATATCTGACATATCAAACGCTTTCCATGAGAAAAGTACTTATACCTT
>USIG01000069.1 GCA_900554685.1 uncultured Cryptobacterium sp. | reverse complement strand
CCTTGCACAAAAAAGAGCGGAAGTACATGTCCCCTTTATGGCAGTAATAAAATTGGAGGAAAGAGATATGGCAATTTTTAAAGGTGCAGGTGTTGCAATCGTTACACCAATGCATGCAGACGGTTCAGTTAATTTTGAGAAACTTGAAGAGACCATTGATTATCAGATTGAGAATGGCACAGACAGTATTGTTATCTGCGGTACAACCGGTGAGTCTTCCACATTGTCAGAGGAAGAACATATTGAATGTATCCGTACAGCTATCAGCCGTACAGCAGGCAGAATTCCTGTTATTGCAGGTACAGGTTCCAACAGTACAGAGACAGCCATCTATCTGACGAAAGAGGCTGAAGAGGCAGGCGCAGATGGAGCACTGGTTGTGACACCTTATTATAATAAAGCAACACAGAAAGGCCTTGTGGCACATTACACAGAGATTGCAAAGCATACAGATATGCCGATCATTCTGTATAATGTACAGAGTCGTACAGGTGTGAATATTGCCCCTGAGACAGCTGTGACACTGGCAAAGACATGTGACAATATTGTCGGCATCAAGGAAGCCAGCGGCAATATTTCCCAGATTGCCACACTGATGCAGCTGGCAGACGGATGTATTGATTTATATTCAGGTAATGATGATGAAGTTGTTCCGATTCTGTCCCTTGGCGGTATCGGCGTGATTTCCGTATTTTCGAATATTTGCCCGAGAGATTCTCATGATATTGTTGCCAAGTATCTGGCAGGGGATGTGAAGGGAAGTCTTGAAATGCAGTTAAAGGCATTGCCTTTGATGCATGAATTATTCAACGAAGTGAATCCGATCCCCGTTAAAGCGGCAATGAATCTGCTTGGCATGAATGTCGGACCGCTCAGAATGCCTTTATCCGAGATTGAGCCTGAACATAAGGCACGTCTTGCTGCAGCCATGAAGGCTTATGGTCTGAAACTGGCAGAATAAGAAACAGATTTTTCTGGAGACTTTTTCGGATGCACAGCGTATTGTGTATCCGGGAAAGTCTTTCTTTGTTTATTAAAAACGCGCCTGACTGTCAGAAAACGATTAGATAGAACGCACCTCTCATCGTCAATTTGCAATAGGCATTATGATACGCCTAATTCAATAATTCTTTCCAAGAAAGAAGCAAAGCGCCCCAAAGCATACGGAAGTGTTCTTTTTTTACCCGTTTTTTATCTCTTTTTTGGCGGTCAAAAATATCCGAATCTAAGGACAACAAAAGAACGCTTAGATAAGGAGGCTGCTATGAGTTCGATGCACGATAAAGAGAAGTTTTCTTCCAGGACAACGAGCGAACACGCGAACGATGTTTAAAATTCTCACTTTTTGCAGGTTTATGGCCTAAAACACCCTAAAAAGTGAAAATTTACAAAAATGAGGGGTTGCATACCCCTCATCTAATGCGTATCTAATGCGACTTGTTGTTGTGTAAAGCTACAAGATAAAGCCCAAAATATCCATCGAACCTTTAGCGCTGTTTCGTAGCCGGCATTTTCAGCACTTTCTTTAGCCGCCTAATTTTAGTCACCTGATTGTGAGGAATTTAGTCACCCAATTTTTGAGTAAGCATCTGGTTGATAACCTTCGGATTACCCTGGCCCTTCATTTCCTTCATGCACTGACCAACAAAGAAGCCAAGCAAGCCCTTCTTGCCACCCTGATACTGTTCTACCTTGTCAGGGAACGCTGCCAAAACGCCATCTACGACCGCCTCAATAGCACCCGTGTCAGAAACTTGTTTCATACCACGTTCTTCAACAATAGTTGAAGGATCTTTGTCTTCCTCTAAAACAGCAGAGAATACTTCTTTTGCCTGCTTGGAAGAAATAGTGTCATCTGCCAGCAGTTTTACCAGCTCAACTGCACGTTCTGGCGAAAGTGTCGTCTCGGACATATCAGAAATATTGTTCGCATTAGCATAAGCTGCAACATCATTAATAATGAGGTTAGCCAATGGTTTTGCCAGCGCCGCTGCTTGACTAGAAACCTCGCCTTTTGCATCGGCACCCGCAACAGCCATACATGCTTCAAAGAAGTTAGAAGTGCTGCGATGCTCTACCAAATGACGTGCGTCGTAGGGAGACAGACCAAAGCTCTCCTCGAAGCGCTTTGCCTTTTCATCAGGCAGTTCAGGTAGCTTAGCACGAACACTTTCGATAAATTCATCCGACAGATCATAAGGAGCCAGATCGGGTTCCGGGAACAAACGGTAGTCATCTGCCGTTTCCTTTACGCGCATAACGATAGTACGCTTCTTGGAAGGATCCCAATGACGTGTTTCCTGATAAATGATGCCGCCTTCTTCTAGCACTTCGGCCTGACGGCAAATTTCATAAGCAAGGCCATCATGCAGGTTTTTGAAGGAATTCATATTCTTGAGCTCGGTCTTGGTGCCTAACTCTGTAGTACCGCGACGACGCAAGGATACGTTACCGTCACAACGAAGAGAACCCTCCTCCATAGAGCAATCGGAAATGCCAATTGCCAAATAGATTTGGCGCAATTTCTGCATAAACAAGCGTGCTTCTTCAGGAGTGCGCAAGTCGGGCTTCGTAACCAACTCAATCAAAGGAGTACCAGCGCGATTGTAATCTACCAGCGAATGGGTAGCACCTGCAATACAACCTTCCCCACCGCCAATATGAATCATTTTGCCAGCATCTTCTTCCATGTGAATACGCTCAATACCCACATGAGCCACATAGCCATCTTCGGTGCGGGTAACATTGGCCGCCGTTGTACCCTCGGCACCTGATTCACCCGGTTTCAAATCCGCAATATCGATGCGCTCTTTTGCAGCAGCGCCATCCACATCTAAATCCAGATGACCACGCATACAGAATGCTACCGGGCCTTGCGTGGTCTGGAAATTCTTTGCCATGTCGGGATACATATAGTTTTTGCGATAGAACATCGAACGTTTTTCGATGTCGCAATTTGTCGCCAAACCAGCAAGCACAATAGACTCAATTGCAGCCTTATTTGGTACTGGCAGCGCACCAGGCAATCCTAAGCAAACCGGGCAGGTGTGGGTATTGGGTTCAGCGCCAAATTCCAATTTACAGCTGCAGAACATTTTTGTTTCAAGCGTGGTTAACTCGGCATGAATTTCAAGGCCGATTACCGCTTCCCAATCTTGAAGAACCTCTTCAAGCTTTTTCATGCTTATTCACCGGCCTTTCCGCAAGCCTCTGCTGATACAGGAGCTTTTCCATCCGCAAATGTAGGAGCGACAGGAGCAGGACCATATACTGTTTCAAGTGCCGCTGCTACACGCAACATGTTTTCGTCTTTAAATGCAGGGCTGATAAGCTGAACACCAACGGGCAATCCCGATTCACTGCCCAATCCAACAGGCATATTCATGCCGCCATTACCCGCAATGTTGATCGAAATCGTAAACATATCTGAAAGATACATTGAAGTAGGATCACTGATCTCACCAAACTTGAAAGCCGTACGAGGGCTTACCGGAGCGATGATGCAATCTACCTTTTCGTAAGCCTTGGTATAATCCTGCGTAATAAGCGTACGAACCTGCTGGGCAGGATAGTAGTACTTATCGTAAACGCCCGCAGAAAGTAAATAGCTACCAAGCATGATACGACGGCGAGCTTCAGGACCGAATCCCGCAGAACGAGATGCCTCATACTGAGAGCCCAAATCCTTATGACCGGGATCGCAATAGCCATAGCGAACCGAATCGAAACGAGCTAAGTTAGAAAATGCCTCACAAGGACCCAATACGTAGTAAGCGCTCATCGCAGCCTGAGCATTGGGAAGCTCTACCTCTACGATTTCAGCACCCATCTGACGCAGGTGATCAATTGCTTCTTCGACCTTTGTGCGAACTTCAGCCTCAAGGCCTTCCGCTTCCATAAAGGCAGGTACCACACCGATTTTCATACCCGCAACACCCTTGGTCAAATTGGCGGTAAAGTCGGTGGTTACCGGCTGGCTTGTGCAATCAAGAGGGTCGTGACCAGCAAGAGCATTCATAGCAAGTGCCGCATCTTCAACGCTGCGTGCAAAAGGTCCAACCTGATCAAGAGAAGAGCCAAACGCAACAACGCCATAACGAGAAACCACACCATAAGTGGGTTTTACTGCTACCACGCCGCAAAAACTACCAGGCTGACGAATTGAACCGCCGGTATCGGATCCCAAGGTGATAGTCGCACTGCCCGCCGCAACCGCAGCAGCCGATCCGCCAGAAGAACCACCGGGAACACGCTCAAGATCCCAAGGATTATACGTGCGTCCAAAAGCCGAAGTTTCGGTAGAAGAACCGAAGGCAAACTCGTCCATGTTCAGCTTGCCCAAAGGAATACCACCCGCTTCGATAATTTTCGAAACGCAGGTAGCCGTATAAGGCGAAACATAATTTTCAAGCATGTACGAAGAACACGTGGTATGCGTTCCCTTTAAGTTCATGTTGTCTTTAAAAGCAACAGGAACACCTGCCAGAGGACCAGCTTGCGCAAGATTGCCCGCTGCAACTACTGCATCAACGCGGGCAGCTGCTTCAAGTGCCAACTGTTCGGTTGTCTCAAGAAAAGCATGAACTGCCTTGTCGGTAGAAGCAACGCGCCCAAGTGATTCTTTAGCAATTTCTTCAGCACTGAACTCTTTTGCGGTAAGTCCCGCCTGGATTTCAGCAACCGACATTTCTGCAAATGCACGAGCCATTACTGATCACCTCCGCCTAAAATTGCGGGGATCAAGAAGCTGCCATCTTGCTGCTTGGGAGCATTGGAAAGAGCCTCTTTTTGCGTGAAGCTTGTTCCCTCAACATCTTCGCGCATAACGTTTGACAAGCTTCCGATAGGGTGAAAGGTAGGCTCAACGCCCTCTAAGTCATATTCAGTAATAGGCTTCAGGCTTTCGATAATGTTGTTGAGGTCTTCGGTCATTGCCGTCACCTCTTCATCGGTCAGCCCGATACGAGCATACGTAGCGATGCCGCGTACGTCCTTTTCGGTTAAGTGTTGTGTCATGGTATTCCTTCTTACGCATCATAAAAGGGAAATCTTATTCATATAAAGATCTTGTTCATAATAGCAAAAGCACGCTTGCTCTTTTGAAGTGTTCACAACTCTCTAATAAAGAACATGGGGAAAGTCGCAGACAAAATAAGCCAAGGCGAAGCACTTTTCAAAACGAGATTCGCACCTATCCACGCACCAGAGGTGCAATAGCGCGTGTAATAGCATCAGATACCGGTGTTGCTTGGCTGGCATCCTCAATTTCAAGAACCACTTTCCCAACCAAACCTTCAGACGTGACTTCGGTAAAAAGAACCGTGGGCTCTTCAACAAGACCCGAATACTCCAGCGCCGTATCGTGCGCCGTTTTTGCGACCACATCCGACACCGCATCAAGATCATTAGTAGTTGTTGCAAGGAAAGGAACCGTTACGCGCTCGGGGGGAGGCAGATGGATAACGGCATTTTTGGAAATAACTGAATTGGGAATAATAACCGTTTCCCCATTTCGGTTTTTAATCGTGGCATGGCGCCACGTTACATCCTGCACTACCCCTTTACTGGTTCCCACCTGGATGTTGTCTCCTGGCTGGACAATCTTCATAAAAGAAATCTGCACGCCACCAATCAAATTTGAAAGCGTGTCTTGAAAACCAAGCGAAAGAGCAATGCCTCCAACGCCTAATGCAGCGATGAGCGCCGACATATTAACGTTGAAACAGGAATCCAAAATAAGGCAAATTCCAAGACCCCAGATAATGCCACGAGTGATGTTCACAAAAATTGAACTTTGAGGAATCGCATTGTCGTCGCGACGCATAATATGACGCAACCACTTCACCACAAGGTGCGACAGAGCAGCAACCAGCACAACGATAATTATTGCGGCAATAACCTTGCCTATAAAATCGCCACCTGTGACGTTGTTTATTATTTGCTGAAAGGTATCCATACTTCCCTTTTGTGCTGTTTATCCTTGGTTTTTCTCTGTGCAATTTGCTCTGGTGAGCGTTTGCTACAATGCGCTATTCGCTTTTGTACCCAAGTTCTTGCGCAATCACGAAAGCTTTGCGCAATACTTCTGCCCTTCTATTATCGTTGTTTCTTGTTTATTCAATCAACGCTATCATGAAAAACTCCATGCGATAATAAACTCACAAACGAATTAACCAACGTATATCAAATCTGCCTTGGGGTGAATTACATGAACTACAATCTCGTAAAGTTTCAAGGAGCCTATGGCACCTCTGCTCAAATTCCCGAATCGGTTCGCCCTGAGGTTTCATTTGTCGGCCGCTCTAACGTTGGCAAATCTTCGCTGATCAACCGTCTTTTTAATCGTAAGAAGTTGGCTAAGGTATCTTCCATGCCAGGAAAAACATCGACGATCAACTTCTTTACCACCGATAAGATTGATTTCGTTGATCTGCCTGGCTACGGATACGCCAAAGTGGCCAAAAGTGAAAAGGCTCGTTGGTCAGAAATGATCAATGGATACTTCGATCAGTATCGTTACTACGCATTGGTGGTTTCCCTGATAGATATTCGCCATCCCGCTACTAAGCTTGATGAGCAAATGATTGAGTTTCTTCGCGCCTGCGAACTACCCTTTATAATCGCGCTCACCAAAGCAGACAAACTCAGTAAATCTCAGGCAGCAAAACAAAAATCAGCTATTCGAAAACAGCTTGGTCTCCCCGACAGCATACCTTTTGTTATATGTTCTTCAGCCAATGGAACAGGCTTTGATGAATTGCGAAGGCTTATCGAGGATGCCTGCAAATAACATCGGCCACTGGTGTATCGGTTGGCACACCAACTAGCACACCAGCCGACAACTCGGCTAACATGCCAGATGATACATCGACCAACAACCCAACTGGCATATCAATCGGTACACCAACCGACATACCAAATGACATACCAACTGATACAGACTAAACGTACAGGAGTTTGTACATGAGCACCATGAAGGTTTCTTTATATAGCGATGGATCGTCCCGCGGCAATCCTGGACCGGGAGGGTTTGGCACCATATTGCGCTATACCGATTCTCAAGGAAAAACATTCGAACGAGAAATCTCGCAGGGATACACAAACACCACTAACAACCGCATGGAACTATTAGGGGTCATTACCGGCCTTGAAGCGCTCAACCGGCCTTGCGCCGTTGAAATCTTTACCGACTCCCAATACGTAGTCAACGCTTTCAACCAGCACTGGATTGAAGGTTGGCTGAAGCGTGGCTGGAAAAACGCGAAAAAAGAGCCCGTAAAAAATAAAGATCTCTGGCAGAGTCTTTTAGCAGCCAAAGATCCTCATAAAGTAAGTTTTCACTGGGTAAAAGGCCACGCAGGACATCCTCTAAACGAACGTTGTGACGAGCTTGCTACTTCAGCGGCTGATGGCCCTGGGAAAGTTGTTGACGCAGGTTTTATCGAATAAGCGCAAAGCACCCCCAATGCGGGTTTGTCAAATAATAAAGCGACCTTAAAGCGCAACTGGAACAGCTTACTATTCGTTTGCGATTCGCAGTTGCGCTTGTGCTTGTGATTTGTTTGCAGCCAACAGCTACGCTTGCGATTTGTTTACGGCTAGCAGTTGCGTTTATAGCTTGCTTGCAACTTACAGATCTTAGATATAACGAAGACGACGAACACCATCAATCGCACGGATTTTATCCATGGCTTCATCCGATGCAGGCTGATCCAGATCAACCAAGGTATAGGCATGTTCGCCACGCGCCTTATTCATAAGGTTGGCAATGTTTACATTATCCTCACCCAAAATAGTCGTGATCTGGGCAATCATGTTAGGAACATTGCGGTGAAGCATCGCCAAACGCGTCATGCCTTCAGGGCAAACTCCCATATCGCAATCAGGATAGTTCACTGAATGAGTGATGTTGCCGTTCTCAAAATAGTCAACCATCTCACGTACAGCCATAATTGCACAGTTATCTTCAGCCTCTGCAGTGGAAGCACCAAGATGAGGAAGTACCACGGTGTTCTTCATCTTCATTACTTCTGGCGTTGCGAAGTCGGTGATGTATTTCTTTACGCGGCCCGAATCAAGAACAACCGAAAGTGCTGCACAATCAACCAGCGTATCGCGAGAGAAGTTCAGCAAAACGACGCCTTCTTTCATCAAAGAACAAGCGTGCGCATCAATCATTCCAATGGTGTCTTTTACCGCAGGAACATGAATCGTGATGTAATCACAGGTGCGGAAAATGTCCGTCAAATCAGTGATGTGATGAACAGGACTCGAAATCTTCCAAGCGGCACTTACCGAAACGAAAGGATCATAGCCATATACATCCATTCCCAGTTCAACGGCAGCATTAGCTACTTCAGCGCCTACTGCACCAAGGCCAATAACGCCAAGCTTCTTGCCTTTGATTTCATTGCCTGCAAACTGCTTTTTTGCCTTTTCGGCAGTCTTTGCAATGTTTTCGTCGGTAGCATTTTCTCGGCACCAATCAATGCCCTCAAGAATGCCACGGCTTCCCAATAAGAGTGCGCAAATAACGATTTCCTTTACGGCATTCGCATTTGCGCCAGGCGTATTAAATACAACGATGCCCTCTTCCGCACAACGATCAAGCGGAATATTGTTTACTCCTGCACCTGCACGAGCGATAGCACGCAAACCCGCAGGAAATTTCATGTCATGCATCGCAGCACTGCGAACCAGAATGCCTTCTGCTTCTTCGAAGTTGTCCGTAAGCGCATACTTTTGAGGATCGAGTAAATCGGTACCATGTTTAGAAATGTTGTTTAAGCAATGAATATGC